>NZ_JBHWIV010000005.1:173563-196332 GCF_042731675.1 Kitasatospora sp. NPDC059827
TCTCGGGGGGGCCTGCTGCCCCCCCCGGCTCGCCCGACTGACCCGCCCGGCTCACCCCGGGCCGCGGGGCCCCCCGCCCGGCGCGGGGGGGGGCACCGGCGGAGGGGGAGTCATGACCGCATACCTCTTGCTCGGTTGTCGCACCGTCATCGCGGTGGTGTTCGCCCGATCCGCCTGGGCCAAGCTCCGCGCCCGCCGCGACTTCCGGTCCGCGCTGCGCGCGATGGCCGTCCTGCCACCCCGGCTGAACGGCGCCGCGGCGATCGGCGTACCGCTCGCCGAGGCCCTCCTCGCCCTGCTGGTCTGGGTGCCCGCACCCGTCACCAGCTGGGCCTTCGCCGCGACCGGCGGACTGATCGCGCTCTTCGCCGCCGTACTGGTCCGGCTGCTGCGGCAGGGCGCCGACGTCTCCTGCCCCTGCTTCGGGGCCTCCGGCGTACCCGTCAGCCGGGCGCACGTGGCGCGCAACCTGGTGCTGCTCGCCGTCGCCGCGGCGGGCCTCGTCGCGGGCGCCGCACCCGACCCCGGCAGCGGCCCGGGCACGGCCGGGGCGGTGGTGGTGCTGCTGGCCGCCGGCTTCCTGAGCGCCCTGATCATCGCCACGGACACCCTGATCGAGCTCTTCTCGACGGCCCGCTGAGCCGCCGCACCCAGTCACCACCTCCCCGCATCCCCGCAATCCGGAACGAGGCGCGAAACCGTCATGTCCACGCTTTTCATCGTCCTCATCGGCGGCATTTCCCTGGTCAATCTGATGCTGACCCTGGCGCTCGCCCGGAAAATCAACAACAACGGTTCGTCGACCTCCTTCGGAAATGTCCGGGTCGGTGTTTCCATGCCCGAGAACCGACTTCCCGACGGCACCCCGGTACCGGAATTCCGGGCGGTATCGGAAACGGACGGAGAAGTCACCCGGGCGGACCTCGCCGGGGCGCCGGCGGTGGTCGGCTTCTTCTCCGGCAGCTGCGGACCCTGTCTGGAGCAGGCGCCCGACTTCGTCAAGGCGGTCACCGGCTTCCCCGGCGGCCGCGGGCAGGTCCTGGCCGTGGTCAAGGGCAGCGGCCCGGTGGTCGCCGAACTGCGCACCCTGCTGGAGCCGGTGGCCCGGGTGGTGGTGGAACCCGCCGGAGCCCAGCCCGGCTCCACCGCCGAGGCCTTCGGAATCGTCCGCTGGCCCAGCTACGTCGACGTCTCCGCCGACGGCCGGATCACCAACCACCTCGCCCCGGGCGAGCTCGTCCTCCCGACCGCCGCGCGATGAGCACCCCCTGGTCCGCCGACCCCGGGGCCGAGCCGCCCGGGGCCGGCCGGGCCCTGCGCTCGGCCCTGGCCGCCTGCGCGCTGGCCTGGCGCTCCGGCCGGGCGGCACTGCTGCTCTCGCTGCTCTGCGGGGTGACGGCCGGTCTGCTGCCCGCCGTCGCCGCCCTGCTGGTGAGCCGGCTGTTCGACCAGCTCGGCGGCGCCGCCCCCGGCTCGCCGTCCGGCCCGACCCCCGGCCCGGCCTCCGGCTCGCTGACCGGCACCTGCCTGCTGCTGATCGCGACCGGTCTCGGCCTGGCGCTCGCCCCCGCGCTCAGCGAGTACACCCGCGCCCGCTCCGGGCGGGCGATCCGGCTGCGGGTGCAGGAGGAGCTGTTCCAGGCCGTCAACCGGCTGCCCGGGCTGCGCCCCTTCGAGGACCCGCGGTTCCAGGACCGCCTCCGGCTCGCCCAGCAGGCCGGCGGCGCCGCCCCGGACATCCTGGTCGGCGCGGCCTTCGGCAGCCTCCAGGCGCTGATCACCGTGCTCGGCTTCCTCAGCACCGTCTTCGTCGTCGGCCCGCTGCTCGGCGTGCTCACCCTGCTGCTCACCCTGCCCCTGGTGCGCAGCCAGCTGGCCGCCGGGCGCCGCCGGGCCGCCGTACTCGGCGAGACCATGGCCCGCAGCCGCCGCCAGTCCTTCTACGGCAGCCTGATCGCCGACGTCGACGCGGTGAAGGAGATCCGGCTCTTCGGCCTCCAGGACTTCCTGCGCGGGCGCGCCCGGCGCGAACTGCTGGCCGTCAACGGCGCGGAGGAGCGGACCGACCGGCAGAACCTCGCCCGCCGGCTGCCCGCCTCGCTGCTCGGCGTCGGCGTCTACGCGCTCGGCCTGCTGTGGGCGGTGCGCGCCGCCCGGCACGGCGAACTCTCCCTCGGGCAGGTCTCGATGTGCCTGGCCGCGGTGGCCGGCATCCAGACCGGCGTCGGCCAGCTCGCCGCCGGCGGCGCCTCCGCCTACCAGGCCGCCCTCACCTTCGACCACTACCGGGCGCTCGGCCAGGCCCCGCCCGACCTCGCCCCGGCCGCCGACCCGCGCACGCCCGCCGCGCTCACCGGCACCGTCGAGTTCCAGGACGTCTGGTTCCGCTACCACCAGGACGCGCCGTGGATCCTGCGGGGCGTGAACCTGACCCTGCGGGCCGGCGCCGTCACCGCCCTGGTCGGCCTCAACGGCGCGGGCAAGAGCACCCTGGTCAAGCTGCTGTGCCGGCTCTACGACCCGGACCGTGGCCGGATCCTCTGGGACGGCGTCGACATCCGCGCCTTCCCGCCCGAGGAGTACCGGCAGCGGATCGGCGTCGTCTTCCAGGACTACTGCCGCTACGACCTGACGGCGGGCGAGAACATCGGCCTCGGCCGGCTCGCCCACCTCGACGACCCGGAGCGGATCACCGCCGCCGCCCGCGCGGCCGGCATCCACGAGCGGGTGCAGCGCCTCGACGGCGGCTACGGCGCCCTGCTCAGCCGGATCTTCCTGCCGGAGGGGACGGACGCCGGCTGGGGCCGCTCCCTCTCCGGCGGGGAGTGGCAACGGCTCGCCGTGGCACGGGCGTTCATGCGACGCGACGCCGACCTGATGATCCTGGACGAACCCAGCGCCGGGCTCGATGCCGCCGCCGAACAGGAACTCCACGACAACCTGCGGGAGTTGCGCCGCGACACCGGCAGCCTGGTGATCTCGCACCGGCTGAGCACGGTGCGCGAGGCCGACCTGATCGTGGTGCTCGGCGCGGGGCGGGTGGTCGAGGAGGGGACGCACCGGGCGCTGATGGCGCGCGGCGGCCCGTACGCGGAACTGTTCACGCTGCAGGCGTCCGGCTACCAGGACGCCGCCGTACCGGCCCCGTCGGCCGGCTGACCGGAGGAGGCGGAGCGATGCGGCTGTTCCTGGTGCTCGCCCTCGCGGGGCTCGCCGCCCCGGCGGCCGGACTGGTGCTGCTGCGCACCGCGCTGTCCGTGGTCGTGGTGGCGGGGCCTAGCATGAGCCCGGCGCTACGGCCCGGGCAGCGGGTCCTGGTCCTGCGGCGCGGCCTGGCCCGGCTGCGGGCGGGGCGGATCGTGGTGGTCGCCCCGGACGGGCTCGCCCCGCGAGGTGGCGGTCCGGCGAGCGGCGGTCCGGTGGGCGGTGCTCCGGCGGGTGACGGCCCGGCGGCGGCCGCCCGGCCCGCCCGGCTGCTGGTGAAGCGGCTGGCCGCGCTGCCCGGGGAGCCGGTGCCGCCGCCGGTCCGCCCGGTGCTCCCGGCCGGCACCGTACCGGGCGGGCACGTGGTGCTGCTGGGCGACAACCCGGATTTCAGCACCGACTCCCGGCTGTGGGGCGCGGTGCCCGCGGACCGCGTGGTGGGGGTGGTCCTCGACCGGGTGCGGCTGCGGGGCTGAGCGGCCCGGCCGGGTTCGCTCGGGCCGGGTCCGCTCGGGCCGGGTCCGCTCGGGCGGGGTTCGCTCGGGCGGGGTTCGCTCAGGCCGGTGCGGCCACCGTCGGGAGCAGGCCGGCCCGCACCCCGGCGAGCAGCCCGCCGACCGCCGGGGACCAGGGGCGCCCGGTCGGCCCGGTGAGGGTGAGGGTGCGGTGCACGGCGGGCCGGATCGGCACCAGGACGCACTCCGGCGGCAGCATGGTCACGGCCAGCGCGGGCATCACCGAGACGCCGACGCCCGCGTGGACCATGCCGATCAGGGTGTTGAGGTCGCGGATCCGGTGCCGGGGCGTGAAGCGGGTCCCGGCCCGCCGGTAGGCCTCCCGGATGTGGCGCTCGCAGCCGCCCTCCGAGAGCAGGAAGTCGTCGTCCTCCAACTCGCCGACGTGGACGGTCGGCCGGCCGGCCAGCGGGTGGTCCCGGCGCAGCAGCGCGTGCATCGAGTCGGCGCCGAGCGCGACCGCGCCGGGCGGCAGCGGCCCGGCGTCGACCAGGACGGCGGCGTCCACCGTGCCCGCCTCCAGCCACGTGGTCAGTTCGATGTCCTCGCCCTCGAAGACCCGCACGGTGACCTGGGGGTGCGCCGCCTTCCAGTCCCGCAGCAGCCCGGGCAGCAGGGCCTGGCAGACGGTGGTCGGCGCGGCCAGCCGCACGGTGCCGGTGAGGCCGCCGCAGTGCCGGGTGGCGATGGTGCGGACGGCCGCCGCGGAGGCGACGGCGGTGCGGGCGTGCGGCAGCACCTGCTCGCCGAGCGGGGTGGGGCGGCAGGGGGCGCCGCGCCGCAGCACGGGGGCGCCGAGCGTGCGTTCCAGGGCGGCGACGGCGTGCGAGACGGCGGACTGGCTGATGCCCAGTTCGTCGGCGGCCGCGCCGAAGCCGCCGGTGTCGGCGACCGCGACCAGCGCTCTGAGCTGGGCCAGGTTGACCTCCGGTGCCATGAGACTTCCTCATCCCCCGAGCATCGTCACTTGTTGGACTCATGTTCCGTCGGTGGGCCACCCTCTGTCCAGAACGCGGGAACGGGCCGCGCGGCGGACGCGGGAACGGACGGGGAGGTGGTCGGGGTGCGGCGCTGGTGGCCGGGCTTCGTGGCACTGTCGGCGATCTGGGGCGCCAGCTTCGCCCTGATCAAGGTGGCGGTCGACGCGGGGGTGCCGCCGGTGTGGGTGGCGCTGTGGCGCAGCCTGCTGGGCGCCGCCACGCTGTGGGCGGTCCTGCTGCTGCGCGGCGAGCGGGCCCCGCGCGACCGGGCCCTGTGGGGCCACTCGGCGGCCGTCGCGGTGCTGCTCAACACGGTGCCGTTCACGTTGTTCTCGTTCGGCGAGACCAGGGTGAGCTCGGTGCTCGCCGGGGTGCTGAACGCGACCACCCCGCTGTTCACCCTGCTGTTCACGGTGCTCACCGTCCCCGAGGAGCGCCACCCGGGAGCCCGCCGGCTGGCCGGCCTCGGGCTCGGCTTCGTCGGCGTGCTCACCGTGCTCGGGGTGTGGCGCGGCCTCGGCCCGGGGGCGGGCGCCGGCGCCCTCGCCTGCCTGGCCGCCGCCTGCTGCTACGGCGCGGGCTTCGCCTACCTGCGCCGCTTCCTGTCCGGCCGCCCGGAGTCGGTCACCACCCTCTCCGCCGTCCAGATCACCTGCGCCACCGCCGAACTGGCCCTGGTCGCCCCGCTCGCCGCCGGCGCCCCGCACTGGCCGGGCGGGTCGGCGGCCACCGCCCTGCTGGTGCTCGGCGCGCTCGGCACCGGGCTGGCGTACCTGCTCAACCTCGGCCTGGTCCGCACCGCGGGCACGGCCGTGGCCTCCGCCGTCACCTACGTCATGCCGCTGTGGTCCACCGCGCTGGGCGCCGCCCTGCTCGCCGAGCCGGTCGGCTGGAACGCCCTGGCGGGCGGCGTCCTGGTGATCGCCGCCGTCGCCCTCACCCGCCCGCCCAGGGCCTCGTCGGCCGCCCCCGCCCCGTCGGGCCGGGCCGTCCGGACCACCCACGCGGCGCCGGGCGGGGCGACCCGCCGCCGGGCCGGGTGACTGCGGCCGCTCCACCCCCTGCCCCGAGGCCTCGGCTCCGCTGCGCGGTCGGGCTGACGTTCGGTGGCCGATGGATTACGGGTCGTGCCCGGAGGGCCGCTAGGGTGGCCCCCGTGGTGAGGTCGTGGGATGCGGCGGTCGAGCGGGCGCAGGACCGGTTGGCGGCGGGGGTGCGGTTGCGGGCCGTCGCCGAAGGGGAGGAACGGCGGTTCGCCCGCTGGGACTTGGCGTCCCTGCTGGAGGGCGGGCCGGGCGACCTGGTGGACCCGGACGGGCTGGACCTGCCCGCCGAACGGGCCTGGCGGGAGCGGCTGGGCGAGAGCGGCCGGGACTGGCCGGGCGGTGAGCTGTACCGGCGCCGGTACTGGATCCTGGACGCGCGGGGCGAGGTCGCCGGGACGGTCGCGGTGGACAACTGGACCAAGGGCCCGAGCCAGCTCGCGGTGTCCTCCCTCTACCTGCGGCCGCAGGCGCGCGGGCAGGGGCTGGCGGCCGCCGCGCTGGACGAGGTGTACGCGTCGGCCACCGCCGAGGGCCTGCCGGGCTTCCGGCTGGAGGCGCACTGGGGCTGGCAGTCGGCGGTCCGCTACTACCTGCGCCGCGGGCTGTGGGTGGTGGGCTGGAAGCGCTCGCTGTCGTTCGCCCGGATGCCCCAACTCCCCTCGCACCGGGTGCGGGAGGAGGACGGGCGGCTGCTCCTGCTGGTCGCCGACCGGCAGCGCGGCTGGGTGCCGATACTGGCCGCCGGGCAGGAGGGCCGCTGGCTGCGGCTGGACGAGACGGCGGACTACCGGGGCTGTGACGGCTGGGTGCACGAGTACGCCCGGTCGACACTGGCGCTGTACCTGGCGCTGGCGGGCCGGCCGCTGGTGCGCGGGCCGCAGTGGTGGGCGGAGGCCTGGCGCTGGGCGGAGGCGGGCGAGCCGGAGGGCCTGGCGGCCAGGATCGAGGAGTTCGAGCGGACCGAGCGGGCGGCGGGCCGTGCCGTGGTCGGCCCGTACCGCCCGGTGGTGCTGCCGGAGGCGCCACCGCTGGTGTCGCCGCGGCTGGCAGACTCGGGGGATGGCTGAGATCGAGATCGACGGCGCGCCCGCGGACCCGGCGCGGCTCGCCGCGCTGGGACTGCTCAACTACGGGCACTTCACCACCCTGCGGGTCGAGGCGGGCGCCGTCCGCGGTCTGGAGCTGCACCTGGACCGGCTGGTCCGGGACTGCCGGGTGCTGTTCGCCGTCGAGCTGGACCGGGCGGTGGTCCGGGAGCGGATCCGTGCGGCGCTGCCGCCCGGAGGCGGGCCGGGGATCGTCCGGGTGACCTGCTACGACCCGGCGCTCGGTCTGGAGCGCCCCGCCGCCCCGGCCGCCCCCGTCCTGCTGGTGACCGCCCGCCCGGTCGGCGCCGCGCAACCGGCCCCGCTACGGGTGCGCACGGTGGCCCACCGGCGGGAGCTGTCGGCGGTGAAGCACGTCGGCCTGTTCGGCCTGGTGCACCACCGCCGCGCGGCCCAACTCGCGGGCTACGACGATGTGTTGCTGACCGACGGGGACGGCCTGGTGACCGAGGGGGCGACCTGGAACGTCGCCTTCCTGGCGGGGGAGCGGCTGGTGCTGCCCGCCGGCCCCGCGCTGCCCGGCGTCACCGAGGCGCTGCTGAGCGGCGCGTACGGCGGTCCGCAATCCCGCGAGCCGGTCCGCGTCGACGAGCTGGCGCGCTTCGACGCGGCCTTCGCGCTGAACGCGGGCGTCGGCCTGCGGCCGCTCGCCGCGGTCGACGGCACCGCCTTCGACCCGGCCCACCCGCTGCTCGCCGACCTGCGTGCCGCCTACCTCGGGATCGCCGCCGACCCGGTGTAGGTGCCGGATGGGTGCAGGCGCCGGGTGGGCGCGGACGGCGGTTCGACGTGGACGGCGGGCCGGGGCGGGCCGTCCGAGCGGATCGCCCGGACGGGTGACAAACCTCGGGTGAACCGGTGCAAAGGCGCGGCCGACCTGCCCAAAACCCTTGGGTGCGGCCGTTTGTGAGGTGAGATCAGCTACGCTCTCGCCCGCCCCGCCCGAGCCGTCGAAGCAGAGAGTAGCCACCCCATGAGCAGTCCTCCTGCCGCCCCCGCGCCCCGTTGGCCGCTGGTCCTCCTGCGCGCCACCGCCACCACGTTGGCGCTGCTGGCCCTGCTCCAGGCCATGCTCGCCGGCAGCTTCCTCAACGGCACCTACGACTCCCTCAAGGATCACGAGGACAACGCCATGCTGCTGGCCACCGTGGTGGTGCTCCAGCTGGTGGCGGCCGCGCTGGTGCTCCGGCCCGGCGGCGGCCCGCGCTGGCCGCTGTGGACCACCGCCCTGCTCGCCGTCGCCGTGACCGGCCAGATCGGCGCGGGCTACGCCCGGTCGATCGGGCTGCACGTCACCCTCGGCGTGCTGCTGGTCAGCGGCATCCTGTTCGGCCTGGTCGGCGCCTGGCGGCTGCCGCTGCCCGCCCGGGCGGCCCTGCCCGAGCCGGGCCCGGACGGCGGCGGACGGCTGCCGCGCCCCGGCGGGCCGGTGGCGGTGGAGCGGTGAACCGCCGCCGGTTCCTCGGCCTCGGCGCCTCGGTGCTCGGTGCGGGCGCGGTGGCCGCCGTCGCCGTCCCGTCGGCGGCGTACCTGTTCGCGGAGGGCCGCCCCGGGCGGCTGCTCGGCAGCGACCTGGCACTGCCCGCGGCCTTCCAGGTCCCGCTGCCGGTGCCGGCCGTGCTCCAGCCGGTGCGCAGCGACGGCGGCGGCGACTACTACGAGATCACCCAGCAGGTCGCGAAGCTGGAGATCCTGCCCGGGGTGCGGACCGAGGCCTGGACCTACGGCGGGACCTTCCCCGGTCCGACGGTGGTCACCCGCTCGGGCCGGGCCGCAGTGGTCAAGCACCGCAACCAGCTGCCGGTGCCCTCGGTGGTCCACCTGCACGGCGGGCACACCCCGGCCGACAGCGACGGCTATCCGGTCGACCTGCTGCTGCCGGTCGGCTCCCCCGACCCTGCCGCCTCCGGCTCCGCCGCCTCGGCGACGGACGGCATGGCGGGCAGGGCGGGCATGGCGGGCATGGCGGGCATGGCGGGGATGCGGCACATGAGCGGCCACACCCTGGTCGGCGAGCGCACCCACACCTACCCGGGCAAGCAGCGCGCCGCCACCCTCTGGTACCACGACCACCGGATGGGCTTCACCGGCCCCGGCGTCTGGCGCGGCCTGGCCGGGTTCCACCTCGTCCAGGACGACGAGGAGGCCGCCCTGCCGCTGCCCCGCGGCGAACGCGACCTCCCGCTGATGCTCGCCGACCGCTCCTTCGCCGCCGACGGCTCCTTCAAGTACCCGGCCGCGGACGCCTCGTCGGCCAAGCCGGGCGTCACCAACGACTTCATGAACGGCGTCCTCGGCGACGTCATCCTGGTCAACGGCGCCCCGTGGCCGCGCCTGGACGTCGACCGCGCGCACTACCGGCTTCGCCTGCTCAACGCCTCCAACTGCCGGCTCTACCGGCTCGAACTGGACCCGCAGCCCGCCGGCGGCGACGCGCTGGTCCAGATCGGCTCCGACGGCGGACTGCTCGCCGCCCCGGTCGCCCACGACGGGATCGAGATCGCCCCCGCCGAGCGCTTCGACGTGGTCGTCGACTTCTCCCGCTACCAGCCGGGCACCCAGGTCCGCCTGGTCAACCGCTTCGGCAGCGGGCGGACCACCGAGGTGATGCGCTTCGACGTCTCCTCCCGGGCGGTGGACGACGACGCCAAGGTGCCCGACAAGCTGTCCACCGTCGAGCAGTTGGACCCGGCCGCGGTCGTCGCCACCCGCGACTTCGCCTTCCGGCGCAGCGGCGGCGACGGCTGGACGATCAACGGCGACCCGTACGAGCCCGGGCGCAGCCTCGCCGCCCCCGCCCTCGGCCGGGTCGAGCGCTGGCGCTTCTCCACCGACGTGCACCACCCCGTGCACGTCCACCTCGACCCCTTCCAGGTGGTCGCGCGCAACGGCAAGGGCCCGGGCCCGTGGGACGCGGGCTGGAAGGACACCGTGGACCTGCGGCCGGCCGAGACGGTGGAGGTGCTGGTGCGGTTCGGCGACTACGCGGGGACGTACATGCTGCACTGCCACAACCTGGAGCACGAGGACATGGCGATGATGGCGGACTTCACGGTGGGCTGAGCCGCCCCGCTGGGGTGTCCGGCCCGGGTGTCCCTGCTCCCCCCGGTTCGCTCCGTTCCTCCGTTCGTTCCGTTCCTCCGTTCGGCCCAGTGCCGGAGGGCGCGCGCCGCGCCCTCCGGCACGCTGGTCCCAGCGCCGCGCCGACGGGTGCGGCCGCCGGGTGACGGACGGAGCCGCCGCATGACCACCCCCGCCGAACGCCGCCGTACCGGCCGGGCCGCCCGTGAACGGGTCTCCCGCTCCGAGCACGGCCGGTGGATCCCGGCCGCGGACCGGCCCGACCCGCTCGGCCTGCTGGAGGCCCAGGGCGCGGACCGGGTCGCCCGGCTGCTGCCGATCCGCTACGGGCGGATGGCCGACAGCCCGTTCGGCTATCTGCGCGGCGCCGCCGCGGTGATGGCCGCCGACCTCGGGGCCGTCCCCGACACCGAGCTGACCGTCCAACTCTGCGGCGACGCGCACCTGTTGAACTTCGGGGTGTACGCCTCACCGGAACGCGCGCTGCTCTTCGACGTCAACGACTTCGACGAGACCCACCCCGGGCCCTTCGAGTGGGACGTCAAACGCCTCGCCGCCAGCATCGCGGTCGCCGCCCGCGACCGCGGCCAGGACGACGACCGCGCCCGGCGTGCCGCCCGCACCGCCGTCCTGGGCTACGCCGCGGCGATGCGCCGACTGGCCGGCCTCGGCGAACTCGACGTCTGGTACAGCCGGATCGACACCGCCGACCTGCTGGCGCTGGTCCGCAGGACCAAGCGGCGCAAGGCCGTCGAGGCCGGCCTCGACCGCGCCCGGCGCCGCACCAGCCTCCAGGCCTTCGGCAAGCTCACCGAGGAGCGCGACGGCCGGCGCCGGATCATCAGTGCGCCGCCGCTGGTCGAGGAGCTGGAGCGGAGCGAACTGCGCGGCGTCGGCAAGGTGTTCAGCGACTACCGGGCCACCCTCGCCGAGGACCGGAGGGTCCTGCTCGACCGGTACCGCTTCGTCGACGCGGCGATGAAGGTGGTCGGCGTCGGCAGCGTCGGCACCCGCTGCTACATCGTCCTTCTGGAGGGCCGGGACACCCGCGACCCGCTGTTCCTGCAGCTCAAGGAGGCCGGCCGGTCGGTGCTGGAGGACCACCTGCCGCCCACCCGGCTGGAGGCCGAGGTCGCCGCCCACCACGGCGGGCGCCGGGTGGTCACCGGACAGCACCTGATGCAGGCCGCCAGCGACATCTTCCTCGGCTGGACCACCGGCCCCGCCGGGCGCCACTTCTACGGCCGCCAACTGCGCGACATGAAGGGCTCGGTGGAGGTCGACACGATGACCGCGTCCGGCCTGCGCGCCTACGCCGACCTGTGCGGGCGCGCCCTCGCCCGGGCCCACGCCCGCACCGGCGACCGCCTCGCCGTCGCCGGCTACCTGGGCGGCGCCGACACCTTCGCCGACGCCGTCGCCGACTTCGCCCTGCTCTACGCGGACCGGACGGCGGCCGACCACCGGGAACTGGTCGAGGCGATCGCCTCGGGCCGGATCAGGGCCACGCGGGGGGTGTGAGGGCGCTCGCGCCCGCCCGGCCCGACGCCGGCCACCTCCGGGGCAGGGCCGTGCTCCGGGTCCGCGACCGACCCTGTCGGGCTGTCGGGTTCGGTGTCAGTGGGGTGTGCAAGGGTGACCGCATGCTGGCGATCACGGTGCAGACGAACGACGAGCGGCGCCCGAGGGTGACCGCGGACGAACTGGCGGGGTTGGTCCGGCGCATCGGCGCCGGGGCCGACACCTTCCTCGTCGTGCAGCGGATACCGGACCTGCCGGACGTCTACATCCAGGTGTGGCACAAGGCGGGTGGCCACTACGCGCTGGAGCACCGCGACGGCTCCGCCGCCCGGCACTTCGAGGTGCGGGTGGACGGGCCGGAGGCCGTGGTCGCGGCGATGACGGGCTGGGCGCGGCACGAGCCGGGCTGGGGCGAGGGCCTGGCCTGGGCGCCGCTGGACTTCGGTCCGGCGCCCGAGCCGGTGCCCGCGCCGGAGCTGGCGGCCGAGGAGCGGCGGCAGTTGGAGGAGCAGCTGCGGCTGACCCTCGCCGGCGGCTACACCGACCGCGCCCGACTGGCCGAGCAGGCCGAGGAGTACCTGGTGTCGGGCGACCGCCGCCCGCTCTCCCGGGCCCAGGCCGAGCAACTCGCCGACCGGCTCTGGCTGGAGCGGGTCGGCGTGCAGAGCGGCTGGATCGGCGAGACGGATCCGGAGCGCCTCGCCCGGGCCTTCGCCGCGCTGGAGGCGGGCGGCATCACGGCGCGGGAGGACTTCGCCTGCTGCCGTTCCTGCGGGGAGGCGGAGATCGGCGCGGTCGGGGCGCCGGAGGCCCGGGGCTTCGTCTACTTCCACTCCCAGTGCACCGAGTCGGCCGCCGCCGGCCGCGGCCTGTCCCTGCTCTACGGCGGCTTCGACGGCTCCGCGGCGACCACCGCGGCCGTCGGCCGGGAGGTGGTGGCCGCCCTCGCGGCCGTCGGCCTGCCGACGGTGTGGAGCGGCGACCCGTCCGACGCGGTCGAGATACGCCCGCTGCTCTGGCGCCGCCGACTGGTCGGCTGACCACGGAGGGAGGGGGCCGGACGATGAGCGCTGATGTGCGGTCGGCGGCCCTGGCCACTGCCCTCGGCCACCCGGTCCGGCAGATCAGGGCGCATCTGTGACGACGGGTCCGTGGGCCCCGGGCGGCCGCCGCCGCCCGGGGGGTTCCGGGGGCCTCAGGGCACCAGCAGGTGCAGGGCCTCGGGTCGGACCGTGACGTCGGCGGGGAGGGCGGTGATGAACTCGCCGTCGGCGTAGGCGGTGATGCCGGGGGACTCGATCCGCAGGGAGGCGGTGCGCAGGGTGGTGACCTCCGGGTGGCCGGTGTGGGTGCCCTTGAAGAGGGTGGGGAAGAAGCGGGCGATCCGCAGCCGGGGCATGGCGTCGACGAGGGTGACGTCGAGCAGGCCGTCGTCGGGGAGGGCGGCGGGGCAGATCAGCATGCCGCCGCCGTAGCTGCGGGTGTTGCCGACGGCGGCGAGGGTGAGGTCGCGTTCGATGACGGTGCCGTCGGCGAGGGTGATCCGGAACGGCAGCGGTTTCAGGTTGGCGAACTCGGCGAGGATGGCGAGGTTGTAGCGCATCCGGCCGCGCGGCCAGCGCAGCCGGTTGGCGCGGTCGCTGACCAGCGAGTCGAAGCCGCTGGCGAGGACGGAGCCGTACCAGCGCACGGAGCCGTCCGGGCCGGTGATCCGGCCGAGGTCGACGGCGCGGGTGCGGCCGGCGGCGATGACGTCGGCGGCGGCCTCGGGGTCGCCGATGGGCAGGCCGTACTCGCGGGCGTGGTCGTTGCCGGTGCCGGCGGGTATGACGCCGAGCGGGACGGCGGTGTCGGCCAGGGCCTGGAGGGCCAGGTTGATCATGCCGTCGCCGCCGACCACGGCCACCGCGTCGGCCCCGCCGGCCGCCGCCTCGCGGGCGAGGCGGACGGCGTCGTCGGCGGAGCGCCCGGCCTGCGGTTCGACCTCGATGCCGAGGGCGCGCATCCGGGCGACGGCCCGGTGGGCGGCGGGCTCGGCGTGGCCGGTGCCCGCCGCCGGGTTGGTGAGAACGGTGACCCTGCGGATGACGGTTCTCGGCGCGGTCACGGGATCAGCTTGCCGGGGTTGAGGATGCCCGTCGGGTCGAGTTCGGCCTTGACAGCGCGCAGGACGCGCACGCCGAGGTCGCCGATCTCGTCGGTCATCCAGGGCCGGTGGTCGGCGCCGACCGCGTGGTGGTGGGTGATGGTGCCGCCCGCGCGGAGGATGGCGTCGCCGGCGGCCTGCTTGGCGGCGCCCCAGCGGGTGAGCGGGTCCTCGCCGAGGGCGGCGACGACGGTGAAGTAGAGCGAGGCGCCGGTCGGGTAGACGTGCGAGATGTGGCACAGCACGAGCGAGCCGGGCAGGGCGGTGGTGAGGGCCTCGGTGACGGCGGTGCGCAGGCCGGCGAGCCGGCTCCAGTCGGTGGCCGTCTCCAGGGTCTCGCAGAGCGCGCCGGCGTTGAGCAGCGAGTCGCGCAGGTAGGGCGCGTTGAACCGGCCGTGCTCCCAGGCCCGGGCGGGTGCTTCGCCGAGCGAGGTGCCACCGGCGGCGAGCAGGACGGCGCGGGTGAGGTCGTGCCGGGCGGCGACCTGTTCGGCGGTGCCCTCGAAGACGGTGACGGCGAGGCAGCCGCTGACGGCGGGGGCACCGCCGATCTGCTCCGTCAGGGCGAGGTTGATCATGGTCTCGGCCTCGTCGGAGAGCCGGATCACGGTGGGGCCGGTGCCCTGCTGCTCGACGGCGCGCAGCGCCGCCGCCCCGGTGGCGAAGTCGGGGAAGCTCCACGCCTCGTACGCCTTGACGGCGGGCAGCGGGTGCACGCGCAGGCGCACGGCGGTGATGACGCCGAGGGTGCCCTCGGAGCCGAGGAAGAGCTGGCGCAGGTCGGGGCCGGCGGCGGAGGCGGGGGCGCGGCCGAGGTCGAGCGTCCCGCTGGGGGTGACCACGCGCAGGCCGCGGACCATGTCGTCGAAGCGCCCGTGGCCGGCCGAGTCCTGGCCGGAGGAGCGGGTGGCGGCGAAGCCGCCGATGGTGGCGTACCGGAAGCTCTGCGGGTAGTGGCCGAGCTCCCAGCCGCGCTCGGCGAGCAGGGCCTCGGCGGCGGGGCCGGTGAGGCCGGCGCCGAGGACGGCCTCACCGGAGGTCTCGTCCAGGTCGAGGAGCCGGTCGAGGCGGCGCAGGTCGAGGGAGACGACGGCCCGCAGGCCGCCGCGCTCGGGGTCGAGCCCGCCGACCACGCTGGTGCCGCCGCCGAACGGGACGACGGCGAGGCGGCGCTCGGCGCAGACGGCGAGGACGGCGGCGATCTCCTGCTCGCTGCCGGGCAGCAGGACGGCGTCGGGCGCGTCCTGCTCCGCGCGGCTGCGGCGGCGCAGCAGGTCGGGGGTGGACTTGCCGCCGGCCCGGGGCAGCCGGTCGGCGTCGGCGGTGCTGACGTGCTCCGCGCCGACGGCGGCGGCGAGCGCCTCGACGTCCTCGGCGGTGGTCCGGGTGGGGCGCAGCACGACCTCGGCGGCGCTCGGCCCGGGGGCGGCGTCGCCGGTGACGCCGAGGGCGGCGGCGAGCAGTCCCTTGATGTCCGCGGACAGTTCCTTGGCGAGGGCCGGGTCGCCCCAGGCGTTCCACTTCATCGGGGGGAGCGGCAGCGCGGCTGCGGCCGCTCCCGCTTGCGTCTCAGGTGCCATGCGTTACAGTTTCACACATCATGTCAAGTAGTAACGCCACGGCCGGAGCGCCGCGCAGTACCGATGACGCGATCCTGGACGCCGCCGCCGACCTGGTCGTGCACCTCGGCGTCCGCCGCACCCAGCTGGCCGAGATCGCGCGCCGCGCCGGGGTCAGCCGCCCGACCGTCTACCGGCGCTGGCCGGACGTCCAGGCGGTGATCGGGGCGCTGCTCACCCGCGAGATCATGGCCACCCTGGAGAGCACCTCGCTGGGCGTACCCGACCGGGGGACCCCGGGGGACCGCGGGACCGCCATGGACCGGGAGACCTTCGCGGGCCGGGAGACCTCCGTGGACCGGGAGGCCTTCGTGGGCCGCGAGGCCTTCGTGGACCAGGTGGTCGAGGTCGCCGTCCGGCTGCGCGACCACCCCGTGCTCGGCGCACTGCTCCACTCCGACGACTCCGACCTGCTGCTCCAGTACGTGGTGGAGCGGCTCGGCGAGAGCCAGCGCGGCCTGCTGGAGGCGCTGCGCACCGGCATCGCCCTCGGCCAGGCCGACGGTTCGGTCCGGGCCGGGGAGCCGACCGAGCTGGCCGCCATGGTCCTGCTGATCGCCCAGTCCACCGTCCAGTCGCACCGCATGGTCGCCTCCCTGCTGCCCGAGGCGGCCTGGCGGCGCGAACTGGCCAGAGCGCTGAACGGATACCTCGCGCCATGACCTCCAAGGCCGACCGCTTCGCCGGCACCGCCCAGCTCAACGGCGTCCGACGGACGCACGAACTCGACGCGCTCGCCGCCGACCCGCGGATCGACCTGCTGGTGATCGGCGGCGGGGTGACCGGCGCCGGGGTGGCGCTGGACGCCGCCGCCCGCGGCCTGCGGACCGTCCTCGTCGAGGCCCGCGACCTGGCCTTCGGGACCAGCCGCTGGAGCTCCAAGCTGGTGCACGGCGGCCTGCGCTACCTCGCCTCCGGGCGGGTCAAGGTCGCCCGGGAGAGCGCCGTGGAGCGCGGCGTGCTGATGACCCGCACCGCCCCGCACCTGGTCCGCGCGCTGCCCCAACTGGTGCCGCTGCTCCCGGACCTGCTGCGCCCGGGCCAGGCCGCGCTGATCCGCGCGGGCTTCCACGCCGGGGACGCGCTGCGGCTGAGCGCCGGGACGCCGGGCGCCCTGCTGCCCCGGGTCCGCCGGATCGACGCGGCCCGGACCAGGCAGCTGGTGCCGGGCGTGCGGACCGACGGCCTGCGCGGCGCGCTGGTCGCCAACGACGGCCAACTCGTCGACGACGCCCGGCTGGTGGTCGCGCTGGCGCGCACCGCCGCGCAGTACGGGGCGAGCGTGCTGACCCGGGTGCGGGCCGAGTCCGTCACCGGGACCTCCGCCGAGCTGGTCGACGCGCTCAGCGGCCAGTCGGTGACCGTCACCGCGGGCGCGGTGGTCAACGCCACCGGGGTGTGGGCCGGCGAGGTGGACACCTCGATCAAGCTGCGCCCCAGCCGGGGCACTCACCTGCTGGTGGACGCCGCGACCCTCGGGTACCCGGTGGCCGCGCTCACCGTGCCGGTGCCCGGCTCCACCAGCCGCTTCGTCTTCGCGCTGCCGCAGCAGCTCGGTCGGGTCGCCGTCGGCCTGACCGACGAGGACGCCCCGGGCCCGGTCCCGGACGAGCCGCAGCCCACCGAGGCCGAGCTGGACTTCCTCCTCGACACCGTCAACGCGGCCCTCGCCACCGCGCTGACCAGGGCGGACGTACGCGGCGCCTACGCCGGGCTGCGCCCGCTGATCGACACCGGGGGCGGGAACACCGCCGACATCTCCCGGGAGCACGCGGTGCTGGAGTCCCCGTCCGGGGTGATCACCGTGGTCGGCGGCAAGCTCACCACCTACCGGCGGATGGCCGAGGACGCGGTGGACACCGCCGTCCGGCTGCGCGGCCTGCCCGCCCGCACCTGCTGGACGGCCCGGCTGCCGCTGGTCGGCGCCCCCGGCCACCGGGACAGCCGCCCGCTGCCGATCCAGGGGGTGCCCGCCTCACTCGTCGCCCGGCACGGCGGACTGTCCCACGAGGTCATGG
The DNA here is from genome assembly GCF_042731675.1 of Kitasatospora sp. NPDC059827. Classification (NCBI taxonomy): domain Bacteria; kingdom Bacillati; phylum Actinomycetota; class Actinomycetes; order Kitasatosporales; family Streptomycetaceae; genus Kitasatospora; species Kitasatospora sp. NPDC059827. The sequence continues at coordinate 190,800 of NZ_JBHWIV010000005.1, forward strand.
CGGCGGGGGAGTCGGCGCCGGTGGCGGAGGGCCTCGACGTGACCCGCGCCGAGGTCGCGTACGCGGTCACCCACGAGGGCGCGCTGGACGCCGCCGACGTGCTGCACCGGCGGACCAGGATCGGGCTGGTGGCGGAGGACGCCGAACGGGCCCGGAAGGCGGTCGAGGAGATCGTCGGGGAGCTCGCCGCCGGGGAGTAGCGGGGCAGCGGGGTGTCGGGGACGCGCTGGGCGTTCAGCCGCCCTGGGGGAAGGGAGCGAGGTCCGGCTCGACCCAGGCGGTGCGGGCCCGGTCGCCGGCCAGGGTCTCCGGTCGGTAGTGGCGGGCGAGCAGATTCCGGTCGAGCAGCTCGGGGTGGTGCGCGCAGAATTCCTCGAAGTCGGCCGCGCCGCCCTCGGCGTGCCGGGCCACCAGCTCGACCCAGGCCCTGGTCATGGTGACGTGGAACTTCTGCGGCGCCCCGGCCTTCGTGGCGGTGCGCCGGATGCCCTCGCCGACCAGGTCGAGCGCGGCGGCGGCGCCGTGCCGGCGGACGGCGAGCCAGGTGAGCCGGACGTGCTGCGGGTGGCCGAAGCGTTCGGCGCCCGCCATCACCTCGCGCAGCAGCTCGTCGAAGGCGTCGGGGGCATCGAAGGCGTCGGGGGTGGTGGGGGAGGTCATCGGGAGGCCTTCGGGCGGGCGGCGGTGGACGGGGGATTGTAGTTTTCCGCGGCATTCCTCCGCAAATGACCCTTGTGGGCCGGGTCAGCGCGCGGTGTGCTCCGGCATCGGGTGTTCGGCGCCCGCCATCTCCAGCACGCAGGCCAACGGGTGCTCCGCCCGGCCCGTCCGGTCCAGTCGGACGGTCAGGGGCCGCGGTGGTTCCTCGGCGAGTTGCCCGGACAGCGTCAGCGGGTAGCCGCCGTGGCCGTGGGTGCGGTGGAAGGCGCACTCCTTGCCGTCCACCAGCAGCTCGGTCTCGGTGATCCAGCCGGAGCGGACGTTGACGGTGACCGAGTGTCCGTCCCGGTCGAGGTGGAAGCTGTACCGCTGGCGCATGGAAACCTCCCGCGAGGGGCCTCGGAACGGGGACGGCCAAGGGGATCCACCGCCAGTCCAAGGGGATCCACCGCCAGTCTAGGTCGGCCGTATCCTCCCGGCGCTCCGGCCGGTACCGTGATCGGAGTTCGGAGTTCGGAGGGATCGGGCGGTGGGGACCGGGGGGCGATCGGTTCCCGCCGCGGCCCCTGAGAAATCCCCGGGGCGGGGCCCGCCCGCAGGCGGATTCTCGTGATCTCTACAGTGTTGTAGATTCGTCCGCAGGGAGAGATCCGAGGAGGGCATTGTGGGAGTTTCGCTGGCCAAGGGCGGCAACGTCTCGCTGAGCAAGGAGGCGCCCGGACTGAGCGCCGTGATCGTGGGTCTCGGTTGGGACGTCCGCACCACCACCGGAGCCGACTACGACCTGGACGCCAGCGCGCTGCTCTGCAACGCGCTCGGGAAGGTGGTCTCGGACCAGCACTTCGTCTTCTTCAACAACCTCCGCAGCCCCGAGGGTTCGGTCGAGCACAGCGGCGACAACCTGACCGGTGGCGGCGACGGCGACGACGAGCAGATCAAGGTCGACCTGGACCGGGTGCCGGCCGACGTCGCCAAGGTGGTCTTCCCGGTGTCGATCTACGACGCCGACGCCCGGCTGCAGAACTTCGGCCAGGTCCGCAACGCCTTCATCCGGGTCGTCAACCAGGCCAACGGCCAGGAGATCGCCCGCTACGACCTCACCGAGGACGCCTCGACCGAGACCGCGATGGTCTTCGGCGAGCTGTACCGCAACGGGGCCGAGTGGAAGTTCCGCGCCATCGGCCAGGGGTACGCCTCCGGTCTGCGCGGCATCGCCACCGACTACGGCGTGAACGTCTGATCGTCTGAAAGTCTTCGGGGCCGGTGCGGCCCCTGCCCGGGCGGGTCGGCTCAGCCGGCCCGCCCGAGCGCGTGCCCGCCGAACCCCGAGCCGCCGCTGAGCTGGCCCTGCCACCAGTCGGCCATCGCCGCCCCGTCCATGACCGACCAGTCCGGCGCCGCGGTGACCTGGGCCCGGCCCAGTGACCGGCCCAGGTCCACCAACTCCCGTCCGGCCGGGGTCCGTTCCCGGTCGTACGCGGCCAGCAGCGGCCCCCAGGAGCGGCCGCCGAGCCGCCGCCCGGCCAGCTCGAAGGCGTGGGCGTCCTGCAGCGCCTTCACCGCGCCGCTGGTGTTGTGCGGGCGGACGACGGTCGCCGCGTCCCCGCCGATCAGCAGGCGTCCGGCGGTGCGGTACGGGACCGCCAGGTCGTAGACGGGCTGCAGCAGGGTCCGTTCGCGCGGGGTCCGCGCGATCACGGCGGCCCAGTACGGGGGCAGCTGCCGCGCGGCGAACTCCCTCATGCCGTCGAGCTGTTCGTCGGTGAGGGCGCCGGCGGCGACGGCCGTCGGGCCGTCCAGGCGCAGCCAGTCCGGGGTGGGTGCGTAGAAGACCCAGTTCACCAGGGTGCTGCCGGGGGCGAGCCCGGGGATGCGGTAGAGCACGACCTGGCCGCCGGGGTAGCAGACCGTGGCGCACTCCTCCTCCGGCCAGGCCGCCGCCCCGCCGGGCAGGTCGTCCAGCAGCGCGGCGTCGTAACTGCCGCGCCAGCACACGTAACCGGCGTACTCGGGTGCGGCCTCCGGGCAGACCGCGGCCCGGACCACCGAGCGGTAGCCGTCCGCGCCGATCACCAGGTCGTACGGGGTGCGGGTGCCGTCGGCCTGTTCCGTCCAGGCGCCGCCTCGGTCGCCGCCGACGGCGGTCACGGTGGTGCCCGGCCGGTACTCCACGGCCTCCGGGGTCCGCTCGCGCAGGGTCTGCCAGAGCACCGCCCAGTGGTGCGAGTGGAACGGGAACGGCTGGACCCAGAGCGGCCGTCCGCGGCCGTCCGGTCCGCCGGTCCCGCCGGTCCCGCCGGCCGGCCCCCGGGTGACCCAGCGGCGCACGGTGAGCCGGTGGCGGCGGGTGTCCGGGGGTACGTGGCCGGCGTCGACCAGTTCGGCGAAGCGGTCGTTGTGGGTGCAGATCCCCAGGCCGCGGTCCTCCAGTCGTCCGGGGCTGCGTTCCAGCACCACGACCCGTTCGGCGCCCAGCCGGGCCGCCGCCCCCGCGAAGGCGCTTCCGGCGATGCTGCCACCGACCACGGCCACCGAGCCACCCCGCACGGGCGTCCCCTTCCACGAGCCCCGTGAGGCCGGGAAGGGTCTTCCGGGCCCCTTGCGCAGGGACTCGACGATACGCGGCGCGGCGCGAGTGCGGAGGGTAATGCGGCCGTTACGGCGGAGCTGCCGGTTGCCGGGCTATGCAACTAGTTGCATAGCCCGGCGAACGTCCCCTACTCTGCGGTAACAATCCGGGAGACCCTCCCGCCGGCCGCCCCCACAGGAGACGTCGATGAGCTCGACCCCCGGCAGCAGCCGCTACCCGCACCTGCTCAGCCCGCTCGACCTGGGCTTCACCACCCTGCCCAACCGGGTGATCATGGGCTCGATGCACGTCGGCCTTGAGGAGGCCCCCGGCGGCTACCGGCGGATGGCCGCGTTCTACGCCGAACGGGCCCGCGGCGGCGTCGGCCTGATCGTCACCGGCGGCATCGCCCCCAACGAGGCCGGCCGCCCCTGGGACGGCGGCGCCATGCTGACCACCGAGGCGGAGGCCGACGAGCACCGGGTGGTCACCGACGCCGTGCACGCCGAGGGCGGGAAGATCGCCCTCCAGATCCTGCACTTCGGCCGCTACGCCTACCACCGCGACCTCGTCGCCCCCAGCGCCCTCCAGGCCCCGATCAGCCCCTTCGTGCCCAACGAGCTCACCGCCGAGCAGGTCGAGCAGACCGTCGAGGACTTCGCCCGCTGCGCCGAACTCGCCCGCCGGGCCGGCTACGACGGCGTCGAGATCATGGGCTCCGAGGGCTACCTGATCAACGAGTTCGTGGTCGCCGCCACCAACCACCGCACGGACGAGTGGGGCGGCCCCTACGAGCGGCGGATGCGCTTCCCGGTCGAGATCGTCCGCCGGGTCCGCGAGCGGGTCGGCGAGGACTTCATCATCGTCTACCGGCTCTCCATGCTCGACCTGGTCCCCGGCGGCTCCACCCTCGACGAGGTCGTCCAGCTCGCCCAGGCCGTCGAGGCCGCCGGCGCGACCGTCATCAACACCGGCATCGGCTGGCACGAGGCCCGCATCCCCACCATCGCCACCTCCGTCCCGCGCGGCGCCTTCGCCTGGGTCACCCAGCGGGTGATGGGCGAGGTCGGCATCCCGCTGGTCGCCACCAACCGCATCAACACCCCTGAGATCGCCGAGCAGTTGCTCGCCGACGGCAAGGCCGACCTGGTGTCGATGGCCCGCCCGCTGCTCGCCGACGCCGACTTCGTCGCCAAGGCCCGCGAGGACCGCGCCGACTCCATCAACACCTGCATCGGCTGCAACCAGGCCTGCCTGGACCACACCTTCAACCTCCAGATCACCTCCTGCCTGGTCAACCCGCGCGCCTGCCACGAGACCGAACTCGTCCTCGGCCCCACCGCGCTGCGCAAGTCCATCGCCGTGGTCGGGGCCGGACCGGCCGGCCTCGCCTTCGCCGTCTCCGCCGCCGAACGCGGCCACGACGTCACGCTGCACGACGCCGCCGACACCGTCGGCGGACAGCTGAACATCGCCCGTCTGATCCCCGGCAAGGAGGAGTTCGGCGAGACGCTGCGCTACTACCGCACCCGGCTGGCCGAGTTGGGCGTCACCCAGCGCCTCGGCGCCCTCGTCAGCGCCGAGGAGCTCGCCGCCGAGGGCTACGACGAGATCGTCCTCGCCACCGGTGTCACGCCCCGAACTCCCGCCGACATCCCGGGAATCGACCACCCCAGCGTGCTCGGCTACCTGGACGTGCTGCGCGACGGCGCCCCCGTCGGCGACCGCGTCGCCATCCTCGGCGCCGGCGGCATCGGCTTCGACGTCGCCGAGTTCCTCACCGACCAGGGCGACGAGGCCAGCCTCAACCCGCCCGTGTTCCAGGCCAAGTGGGGCATCGACCCGGAGTACCGCGAGCGCGGCGGCCTGCGCCCGCCCGTCAGGCCGACGCCCCCGCGCAGCGTCCACCTGCTCCAGCGCAAGGTCGGCAAGGTCGGCGCCGGACTCGGCAAGACCACCGGCTGGATCCACCGCACCGAACTCAAGCACCGCGGCGTGGTGATGGTCGCCGGCGCGAGCTACGACCTGATCGACGACGCCGGACTGCACTACACCGTCGACGGCGAACGCCAACTCCTGCCCGTGGACACCGTGGTGCTCTGCACCGGCCAGGAACCGCGCCGCGACCTGGAGGCGGCGCTGCGCGAACGCGGCCTGTCCGTGCACGTCATCGGCGGCGCGGACGTGGCCGCCGAACTGGACGCCAAGCGGGCCATCAAGCAGGGCACGGAACTGGCCGCCACCCTCTGACGCCGGGTGGCCGGGGGGCTACCCGGCGTACCGGGGAACCGGGGCCCGCGGCGC
>NZ_JBHWIV010000006.1:0-2180 GCF_042731675.1 Kitasatospora sp. NPDC059827
GCGGGGGGGTGGTGGGTTCGGAGCCGGTTGGGGGGGGGGGGGGGGGGGGGGGGGGGTCCCCGGGCGGCCCGCCCCCGCCGCGTGCCACACTGCGGAGATGCCGTCCCCCACGCAGCGCGTCCTGGCCCGGGTGCCGGCGCGGCTGCGGCCGTTCCTGGTGCGGCACCGCCGGCTGGTGAAGTTCCTGACGGTCGGCAGCGGCTGCTTCGTCCTCACCACGGTGATCGACGTCGAGCTCAAGTTCACCTTCCTGCAGCACCAGCCGGTGGTGGCCCTGACGGTGGCGACGGTGATCGCCACCGTCGTCTCCTACGTGCTCAATCGCCGCTGGGCCTTCCGGACGGACGGGCGCCGACCGGAGGCCCTGCTGTTCTTCCTGGTCAGCGCGGTGGCGATCGGCGTCAACGACATCCCGCTGGTGTTCTCCCGGTACGCCCTCGACCTGCGCGAGCCGTACGTCGACCCGTTCCAGCAGGAGGTCGCCGACTTCCTCAGCGGGATGGTGGTCGGCACCTTCGTCGCCATGCTGTTCCGCTTCTGGGCGATGCGGCGCTGGGTCTTCACCAGCCCCGCCGCCCGGGCGCACGCGGAGCCGGAACCCGGTTACGCTGCACCCGAGATGCCACGGGATGTGCCATAGGGCGTGTCTTGCGGATCCCTGCCGGGTCCGCGACGCCAGGGCACGCACCTCGCCGCGTTGTCGTCGGTCGCCCGATGCTCCGCATCGCCTCCCTCCTCCGCCTTGCGATGCACGCACCCCGACGCCGCGGCCCATCCGACAAGATCCACAAGACACGCCCTACGACCGTGAGGTGAGGTTATGCGCGGGGAGCCGGACGGCGTCCGGACCGGGCCCGCCAGTCAGCAGGGGATGCGCCGGGCCAACCTGGCCCTGGTGCTCGGCCTGATCGCGCGCGGCCCCCGCTCACGCGCCGAGGTCGCCGCCGGAACCGGGCTGACCAGGGCCGCGGTCTCCTCGCTCGCCGAACAGCTGATCTCGGCCGGCCTGGTCGTCGAGGAGGGCCCGGCCGCCCCCAGCGGCAAGGTCGGCCGCCCCGGCACCGCGCTCGGCCTCAACCCGCTCGGGCCCGGCGGCCTCGGCGCCGAGATCGGGGTCCGCCACCTCGGCGTCTGCGTGGTCGACCTGCGCGGTGAGGTCCGGGCCTGGCGGCGCGAGGAGAGCGCCAACCACGGCCGGGAACCCGCCGCCGTGATGGCCGACCTGGCCCGGCTGGTGCGCTCGGCCGTCGCCGAGTCCGGCCTGCGCCCGGCCGGGCTGACCCTGGCCGTGCCCGGGCTGGTCGGCAGCGGCGGGGTGCTCCAGCGGGCCGCCAACCTCGGCTGGCAGGACGTCCCGCTGGCCGCCGAACTGCGCCCGGCGCTGCGCGTGGTCGGCGACGGCCTGGCCGAGCTGCCGGTCGACGCCGACAACGAGGCCAACCTCGGCGGCCTGGCCGAACGCTGGCTGGGCGAGGGCCCGGAGGACTTCCTCTACGTCTCCGCGGAGGCCGGCGTCGGCGCCGCCGTGGTGGTCGGCGGCCGGCTGCTGCGCGGCGCGCGCGGCTACGCGGGCGAGCTGGGCCACGTGCCCGTCCACCCGGAGGGGCGGCGCTGCGCCTGCGGGTCGCACGGCTGCCTGGAGCAGTACGCGGGCGAGGCGGCGGTGCTGCGGGCGGCCGGGCTGGCCGGGGTGCGCGGGGACTGGGTGGCACTGCTCGCCGAACGCGCCGCCGCCGGGGACGAGCCGGTCCGGGCGGCGCTGGCCGGGGCCGGCGCCGCGCTCGGCATCGCCGCCGCCGGGGCGGTCAACCTGCTGGACCCGGCCGAGGTGGTGCTGGGCGGCGGCTACGCCCGGCTGGCGCCCTGGCTGCTGCCGGCGATGCGGCACGAGCTGGCGGCCCGGGTGACGGTCCGGCCCTGGGCGCAGGACCGGCTGACGGTCTCCCGGCTCGGCCGGCGCGGGCCGCTGCTGGGGGCGGCGGTGGGCGTGGTGCGCGCGATCGTCGCCGACCCGGGGCCGCTCACGGGCGGCTGAGGCACGGACCCGCAGGAGCGACCGGGCCCCCAGCCCCCCTAGGGGCGAGGGGGCCGGGGGGTGCGCGGGGTGTTGGGGGTATTGGCGCCGCGGGGGCCACGGCCGCGGGGTCGCGCCCGGCCGCGGCGGGGGGGGGCGAGACGGC
>NZ_JBHWIV010000006.1:2190-78279 GCF_042731675.1 Kitasatospora sp. NPDC059827
ATATGCGCCTGGTGGGGGGGGGGGGGGGGGGGGCGGTGCGCCCGTCCGGCGCCCCCCGGGGCCCGCCCCGGGGGGGCTGCGCCCCGCCCCCGCTGGCGCGCCGGGCCCCCCCGCCGCGAGCGCGGCGCGGGGCCCGGTGGTACGCGGGGGAGTGGTGGCTCAGGCCGCGGCGGGGGCCTCGGCGTCGAGCTCGCGCCCGGCCTCGCGCGGGGTGCGCAGGACGGCCAGGAAGGCGACGGCGATGCCGACCAGCGCCCAGACCACCAGGACCAGGATCGGCATGCCCAGGTTGGTGGAGCCGAAGTAGGCGATCGACTTGGTGGCGCTGGTGCCGGCGCCGTTGGGGATCAGCGAGCCGATCGCCCGCCAGAACGGCGGCATCATCGGGGCCGGGTAGACGCCGCCGGCGCTCGGGTTGCCGAGCACCACGAAGACCAGCACCGCGAGGCCGATGCCGATGATGCCGAACAGGCACTGCAGGGCCATGGTGAAGGCGCCGACGGTGAACACCACCAGGGCGCCGATGGCGGTCAGCGACAGGATCGAGCCGGGCATCGCGTCCAGCACCGGCCCGGCGATGAGCGTGCCGCCGAGGCCGGCGCCGACCGAGTACAGCGCGAGGACGCCGAGGCGGATCAGCAGGCGGTGGAGGTTGGCCGGCTTGGAGCCGGCGCTGATGCCGAGGATGGAGGCGACCAGGTAGCCGCCGACGCACCAGCCGATGACCAGGTAGAAGGCGGTCAGGCCGTTGGTGTCGCCCTTGGCGAGCGGCACGACGTCCTCGACCTTGACGGTGCGGCCCTGGGACTTGTCCAGCGCGGTGGAGATGCTCTCGGCGGCCTTGGCGGCCGAGGTGCCGCGGGCGCCGGCGGTCAGCAGGGTGTCCTCGGTGCCGGTCGGGTTCACGACCAGCGCGGCGTAGATCTTCTGGTCCTTGATCTGCTGGGTCGCCGTCTCGGCGTCCGGTGCGGTGACCGGCTTGACCGCCTCGTCCGGCACCGACTCCAGGGCCTGGACCAGCTTGGGCGTGACCTGCGGCGGGGCGACCACCGCGATCGACAGCTTGTGCGGGGCCGGGTGGTGCAGCGCCCCGACGTACGAGGTGATGAACCCGAGCTGCAGCAGCAGCACGCCGATCACCAGCAGTGCCGCACGCGGTGTGACCGCGCCCTTCAGTTCGGCGACGAATCCCTGCCCCGGGGCGGTCATCCACATCTCCTTGCGTATCGGCGGAAAACGGATACTTAATACCATGAACTAACTGGCTTGTCCTACCTCCCGCGCCGGTTCTCGGCCACCGCCGGCGGGCGGTGCCGATGCCGTGACGGGCGGGGAACGCCTGGTGGCGGCGGAGGGTCGGGGCGGGGCGGGGCCAGGCGGGGCCGCGCGAGAGTGGCGGAACTCTCATGTCGGACGGGGCTTTACTTGGACTTGAAGAAGGTTGCCTTACTCAACTATCGGTCGTATGGTTGCTTAAGGCAACGAATTTTCCCGCGCGAAGGACCCAGATGACCGTGACCGCCCAGGCCTCGACCGGAGCCGCAGCCGCCGTCGACGACGACCGCCCGATGACCCACCGGCAGGTGATGGAGGCGCTGTCCGGCCTGCTGCTCGGCCTGTTCGTGGCCGTGCTCTCGTCGACCGTCGTCTCCAACGCCCTGCCGCACATCCTCACCGACCTGCACGGCGGCCAGTCCGCCTACACCTGGGTGATCACCGCGGCCCTGCTCACGCTGACCGCCTCCACCCCGATCTGGGGCAAGCTCTCCGACCTGGCCAGCAAGAAGCTGCTGCTCCAGATCGCCCTGCTGATCTACATCGCCACCTCCGCGCTGGCCGGCCTCTCGCAGAACACCGGCGAACTGATCGCCTGCCGCGCCCTCCAGGGCATCGGCGCCGGCGGCGTCGTCGCGCTCGGCCAGATCTGCCTGGCCGCGATGGTCCCGCCGCGCGAGCGCGGCCGGTACAGCGGCTACTTCGGCGCGGTGTTCGCCCTCGCCACCATCGGCGGCCCGCTGATCGGCGGCGTCATCGTCGACACCTCCTGGCTCGGCTGGCGCTGGTGCTTCTACGTCGGCATCCCGTTCGCGCTGGCCGCGATCCTGGTGGTGCAGCGCACCCTCAAGCTGCCGGTGGTCAAGCGCCCGGCGAAGATCGACTACCTGGGCGCGCTGGTCATCACCGGCGCCGTCAGCCTGCTGATGATCTGGATCACGCTGGCCGGCACCAACTACCCGTGGCTGTCCTGGCAGACCGCGGCCATGGTCGGCGGCGGCCTGCTGCTGGCCGCGCTGGCCGTCGTGGTCGAGCGCCGCGCCGCCGAGCCGGTCATCCCGCCGTCGCTGTTCAAGTACCGCACCGTCACCCTGGCCGCGATCGCGAGCGTGCTGGTCGGCGTCGGGATGTACGGCGCGACCACCTTCCTCAGCCAGTACTTCCAGCTGGCCCGGGACAAGTCCCCGACGACGGCCGGCCTGATGACGCTGCCGATGATCATCGGCCTGGCGGTCTCCTCCGCGGTGGCCGGCCGGCTGATCACCAAGTACGGCAAGTGGAAGGCCTACCTGGTCGCCGGCACCGCGCTGCTCGCGATCGGCTTCGGCCTGCTCGGCACCGCCCGGGCCGACACCGACTACGGGCTGCTCTCCCTCTACATGGCGCTCACCGGCATCGGCCTCGGCCTGACCAGCCAGAACCTGGTGCTCGCGGTGCAGAACACGGTGCCCCGGCACGAGCTCGGCGCGGCCAGCTCCGTCGTCACCTTCTTCCGCACCATGGGCGGCGCGATGGGCGTCTCCGCGCTGGGCGCGCTGATGTCCAACAAGGTCGGCCACTACCTGGCCGAGAACCTCGCCGCGGCGCACATCCCGGCCGGTGCCGCGGCCTCCGGCGGCGGCATCCCGGACCTGGCGAAGCTGCCGGCCCCGATCCTGCCGCTGGTCACCGACGCCTTCGGCCACGGCGTCGGCACGGTCTTCCTGTGGGCCGCGCCCTTCGCGGCGCTGGCCTTCGTCACCGTGCTGTTCATCCGGGAGACCGCGCTGCGGACCACCCAGGAGAGCTGACCGGGGACGGGGAACGCGCGGGCGCGAACGCCGACGGGCCGGGGAGAGTCGAACTCTCCCCGGCCCGTCGGCGTTGCTCGGTGCCGTGACGCCTTACGGCGCCGCGATCAGCACCAGGCCGTAGACCACGGCGCAGGCGCAGAGCGCGAAGCAGGCGTACGCGCCGGCCAGCAGGGCCGGCTTGCCGCCGCCGGCCGCCTGACCGCCCGCCTCACGGGAGCTCAGCGCGGCCTCCCGGCGGGACAGCGCCAGGATGCCGAGGGCGAAGACGGCGACCACGGCGACGGTGACGCCGAAGCTGATGCCGGCGGTCTGGGCCAGGGCGTTCCACTTGATGTGCATGGTGAAGGCTCCTCGATCGACGGCGCTCAGGCCGCGACCGTGGTCGAGGCGGGGGTGGGGACGGCGGTGGCCGGGGTGGTGGCGACCTCGACCGGGGTGACCTCGGGGACGTCGTTGACGTTGTCCGCGCCGACCGGCTGGCGGCGGGAGATCATCCACATCGTGGCCGAACCGGCCACCAGCACGGCACCGACCAGGGCGACGCCCCAGGCGCCCTGGCGGGCCAGCGCGGCGGCCCCGCCGGCGACCAGGCCGGCGGCCGGCAGGGTCAGGCCCCAGGTGTAGACCATGCGGCGGACCAGGCTCCAGCGCAGCTCCGGCTTCGGGCCGCCGAGGCCGGCGCCCATGATGCCGCCGGTGCAGACCTGGGTGGTGGAGAGGCCGAAGCCCATGTGCGAGGAGGTCAGGATGACGGTGGAGACGGCCGACTCGGAGGCGAAGCCCTGCAGCGGCTTGATGTCCGCCAGGCCCTTGCCCATCGAGCGGATGATCCGCCAGCCGCCCATGTAGGTGCCGAGCGCGATCGCGGCGCCCGCCGAGACGATCACCCAGGTGGGGGGCAGCGCGCCGTGCGGCAGGGCGCCGACCGAGACCAGGGTCAGGGTGATGATGCCCATCGTCTTCTGGGCGTCGTTGGTGCCGTGCGCCAGCGAGATCAGCGAGGAGGAGAAGATCTGGCCGGTCTTGAAGCCCTTGTCGGTCGCGGCGCCGTTGCCCTTGCGGGTGATCGCGTAGGCCAGCTTGGTGGCGCCCCAGGAGGCGAGGCCGGCGACCAGGGGGGAGGCGACCGCCGGGATGATGATCTTGGTGATCACGGTGTCGAAGTTGACGCCGTTCATCCCGACGCCGACGATCGTGGCGCCGATCAGGCCGCCGTACAGGGCGTGCGAGGAGCTGGACGGCAGGCCGCGCAGCCAGGTCAGCAGGTTCCAGAGGATCGCGCCCGCCAGGGCGGCGAAGATCACCTCGGGGTGGATGCCGGCCTTCTCGTTGACGATGCCACCGGAGATGGTGGTGGCGACCTTCACCGACAGGAACGCGCCTGCGAAGTTCAGCAGGGCCGCGATGGTGACCGCGACCTTCGGACGAAGGGCCCCGGTCGCGATCGCGGTGGCGGACGCGTTGGCGGTGTCGTGGAACCCGTTGGTGAAGTCGAAGGCGAGCGCCGTGATGATCACAACGGCTACCAGGAACGAGATGTGTTCCATACCCAAACAATCGTCGTAGTTGTCGCACGGACGTTGATGACGTCGCGACCGTAGGTCTGTTGGGTAAACGGAAGGTGAACTGAGCCGGGAATCGTGGTTCCGCTGGTGGCCCACCGGTGTCCGGGAGCTTTCAGAGGGGTGACCTGGGCCGCGCTGAGCTGGACATTAGCGGAGAACGTCCTGTTTCGCCCCTGTTTGCTGAGACCTGTCTCACAACTGCCGTGCGGATCAACAGATCAATCGAGAATTAACCTCCTGGTCCGCGTGCGCCCTGTTTCCGGCGAGTAACCCGTGGGAGGATCTGCGGGATCGTCCCCGGGGAGCCCGCGGACGGCGCCACCGGGGCAGGGCAGGGCAAGGGCGGGGAGGACCACCCATGGGCGGGGCTGCACAGCGCACGGAGACGTCAGGAGTGCGCCCCTGGGTGCGGGCCGCCCTGAGGTGCGGAGTCGTCCTCGCGGCCGCCGCCCTCGCGCTGCCGGTCGCCGCCCAGGCCGCGTACGCCGCACCCGACCCGGGCGCCGGCATCGCCGTCGCGCCCGGAGCCGACCCGCTGGCCGCGGCCAAGGCCACCCTCGGCCCGCTGCTCGACCAGCTGCACGGGCTCTACCAGAGCGCCGAGGCCGCCACCGAGCAGTACAACGGCGCGGTCGCCAAGGTCACCGAGCAGCAGACCACGCTCACCGACCTCCAGGGCAAGCTCGACAAGCAGCAGAAGCAGGTCGACGCCGGGACGGACATCGCCTCCCAGCTCGCCGCCGCCCAGTACCGCAACGGCGCCTCCTCCGCCTACGCCGAGCTGCTGCTCTCCAAGGACCCGTACGAGGCCGTCACCATCGCCGAACTGCTCGCCGCGGCCAGCCGCTCGCAGTCCGAGTTCCTGGACAAGCTGAAGGCCGACCGGGACGCGCTCGACGGCTTGAAGAAGCAGACCGAGGAAGCCCTCAAGACCTCGCAGGCGCTGGTCGTCCAGCAGGACGCCGCCAAGGCCAAGGTCACGGCCGACCTCGCCTCGGTCGAACAGCTGGTCTCCTCGCTCACCGGCGCCCAGCGCACCGAACTCGAACAGCTGGAGAAGGCCAAGGCCGACGAGGCCCAGCTCGCCTTCCTCGCCTCGGGCGCCCTCGGCAAGGGCGAACGCACCCCCTCGCTGGCCGGCCGCGGCGCCGTCGCCTTCGCGCTCGCCCAGCTCGGCAAGCCGTACCTGTGGGGCGGCACCGGCCCGGACTCCTACGACTGCTCCGGCCTCACCTCGCAGGCCTGGCTGCACGCCGGGAAGCCGATCCCGCGCACCAGCCAGGAGCAGTGGGCGCAGCTGCCGCACGTCCCGCTGAACCAGCTGCGGCCCGGCGACCTGGTGGTCTACTTCCAGGACGCCTCGCACGTCGCGATGTACATCGGCGGCGGACTCGTCGTCCAGGCGCCCCGGCCGGGTGCGTTCATCAAGGTCTCGCCGGTCGGCTCGATGGCGATCCTCGGCGCCGTCCGCCCCGACCCGGACGGCGCGTCCGACGACGCCGGCGGCGCCTGGAAGGTGCCGGACCTGCCCAAGGGCTGGGACACCGTCACCCCGATCGCGCCGAGCCCGGCCAACCAGACCCCGGCCCCGCCGGCCCCCGGCGGCACCCCGGCCACGCCCACCCCGGGCGGCACCGGCACGCCGACCGGGACGCCGTCCGGCACCGGCACCCCGACCCAGACGCCGACCGACCCGGGCACGCCGACCGGGACGCCCACCGGCACCCCGACCCAGACGCCGACGGGCACCCCGACCCAGACGCCGAGCGACAAGCCCACCCAGACCCCGACGGGCACCCCGACCGGCACCGGGACGCCCTCCGGCACCGGCAGCCCGAGCGGCACCGGCTCGGCGAGCGCCCCCGCGCCGGGCAGCCCCAGCGCGACGCTGCCGCTGGGCGGCCTGCTGCACTGACCGCGTACGGCTCGGCACGGAGGAGGCCGCCCCGCGTCCCAGGACGCCGGGCGGCCTCCCCCGTGCCGGGCCGGGGGAAGGGCCCTACCCGGCCGCGCCGGTGTCGGGCTCGAAGCGGATCACCACGGCCTTGGAGGTCGGGGTGTTGCTGATGTCGGCCGTGGAGTCGAGCGGCACCAGCACGTTGGTCTCGGGGTAGTAGGCCGCCGCGCCGCCGCGGGCGACGGGGTAGTGGACGACCCGGAAGTGCGGGGCGCGGCGTTCGGTGCCGTCCGTCCACTCGCTGACCAGGTCGACGTACCGGCCCTCGGCGAGGTCGAGTTCGGCGGCGTCCGCCGGGTTGACCAGGACGACGCGGCGGCCGCCCTTGATCCCGCGGTAGCGGTCGTCCAGGCCGTAGATCGTGGTGTTGTACTGGTCGTGCGAGCGCAGGGTCTGCAGCAGCAGTCGGCCCGGCGGGACCTCGGGGGCGGTCAGCGGGTTGACCGTGAAGTTGGCCTTCCCGGTGGCGGTGGGGAAGGTGCGGGTGTCCCGGGGGCCGTGCGGGAGGGTGAAGCCGCCGGGGCGGCGGACCTTCTCGTTGAAGTCCTCGAAGCCCGGCACCACCCGGGCGATCCGGGTGCGCAGGGTGTCGTAGTCGGTCGCGAAGTCCTCCCACGGCAGGGTGTCCCGCGGGCCGAGGACGGCGCGGGCGAGGCGGCAGACGATCGCCGTCTCGGAGAGCAGTCCCGGCGCGGGCGGGCGCAGTCCGCCGCGCGAGGAGTGGACCTGGCCCATCGAGTCCTCGACGCTGACGAACTGGGCGCCGGCGGCGGTGACGTCCCGGTCGGTGCGGCCCAGGGTGGGCAGGATCAGGGCGCGGGCGCCGGTGACCACGTGCGAGCGGTTGAGCTTGGTGGAGACGTGGACGGTCAGCCGGCAGCGGCGCATCGCGGCCTCGGTGACCTCGGTGTCCGGGGTCGCGGCGACGAAGTTGCCGCCCATCGCGAAGAACACCTTGACCTTGCCGTCGCGCATCGCGCGGATGGTGTCCACCGAGTCGAGGCCGTGCGCGCGCGGCGGCTCGAAGCCGAACTCGTTCTCCAGCGCGTCGAGGAAGGCCTTGGCGGGCCGCTCGAAGATGCCCATGGTGCGGTCGCCCTGGACGTTGCTGTGCCCGCGCACCGGGCAGACCCCGGCGCCGGGGCGGCCCACGTTGCCGCGCAGCAGCAGGAAGTTGACCACCTCGCGGATGGTCGGCACCGCGTGCTTGTGCTGGGTGAGGCCCATCGCCCAGCAGACGATGATCTTCTTCGAGGCCAGCACCAGCCGGCCGAGCTCCTCGATCTGCTCCCAGGGCAGACCGGTCGCCGCGAGCACCTCGTCGCGGTCCGTCTTCCCGGCCTGCTCCTCGAACTCCTCGAAACCGTGGCAGTGTTCGGCGACGAAGGCGCGGTCGACGCCGTCCGCCTCCAGGATCATCCGGTTGAGCGCGCGGAACAGCGCCAGGTCGCCGCCGAGGCGGATCTGCAGGAAGAGGTCGGTCAGCTTGGTGCCGTGGCCGACCAGGCCGCGGGCGTTCTGCGGGTTCTTGAACCGCTCCAGGCCCGCCTCCGGCAGCGGGTTGACGCTCACCACGGTGGCGCCGGCCCGCTTGGCGCGCTCCAGCGCGGAGAGCATCCGGGGGTGGTTGGTGCCCGGGTTCTGGCCGGCCACGATGATCAGGTCGGCCTGGTAGAGGTCCTTGAGGCCGACGCTGCCCTTGCCGACGCCGAGCGTCTCGGTCAGCGCCGAACCGGACGACTCGTGGCACATGTTGGAGCAGTCCGGCAGGTTGTTGGTGCCGAGTCGGCGGGCGAACAGCTGGTACGCGAAGGCGGCCTCGTTGCTGGTGCGGCCGGAGGTGTAGAAGGCGGCGCCGTCCGGGGTGTCCAGGGCGCGCAGCTCCTCGGCGATCAGCGCGAAGGCGTCGTCCCAGGAGACCGGGGTGTAGTGGGTGGCGCCCTCCTCCAGCAGCATCGGCTCGGTGAGCCGGCCCTGCTGGCCCAGCCAGTAGCCGGAGCGGTCGGCCAGGTCGGCGACCGGGTGGGCGGCGAAGAACTCGGCCCGGATTCGGCGCTCGGTGGCCTCCTCGGCGACGGCCTTGGCGCCGTTCTCGCAGAACTCGGCGGTGTGCGTCTTCCCCGGCTCCGGCCAGGCGCAGCCGGGGCAGTCGAAGCCGTCCGGCTGGTTGACCTTGCGCAGGGTGGCGAGGGTGCGCCGGGCGCCCATCTGCTCGGCGGCCATCCGCAGGCTGTGACCGACGGCGGGCAGGCCGGCGGCCGCGTGCTGGGGCGCGGACACCTCGGGGGCGTCCTGCGCCGGGTCGCTCTGCGGGGCCTGCTTGGCCATGACTGCGCTCCTCGGGCTGTACGGGTGGAGCCGTCGCACCGTCGCGGGCTCTCCGTCCATCCTTCCACCTGGGCCGTCGGGTGGGGAGGGCCGTCGGGTGGGGAGGGCCGTCGGTAGAGTCTGGGCGTCACCACGGGAGGGGGAGGGGCGCGTGCGAGTCGGGGACGTTCTGGACGGCCGGTACGAGCTGCAGGAGAAGCTCGGCCAGGGCGGGTTCGGAGTGGTCTGGCGGGCCCAGGACACCCGGATGCGGCGGCCGGTGGCGGTCAAGGTCATCGGGCACCACGGCGGCGACCGGGCGAAGGCCGCACTGCGCTTCGTCCGGGAGGCCTGCGCGGCCGGGAACCTCTCGCACCCGCACATCGTCACCGTGCACGACCTGGGGCAGAGCGAACTCGGCGACCAGCAGGTCACCTTCCTGGTGATGGAGCTGCTCACCGGCCGCACCCTGACCGAGGTGCTCCGGGCCGGACCGCCCGAGCCCGCGCTCAGCCTGCGCTGGGGGCGGGAGATCTGCGGGGCCCTGGCGGCCGCGCACGACGCGGGCATGGTGCACCGGGACATCAAGCCGGACAACGTGATGATCACCGACGCCGGGCACCTCAAGGTGCTGGACTTCGGCATCGCCCAGCTGGACACCGGCGCCGGCGGGCTGACCACCACCGGCACGATCGTCGGCAGCCCCGCCTACATGGCGCCGGAGCGCTGGACCGGCGGCCGGGTGGACGGGCGGGCGGACCTCTACGCGCTGGGCTGCGTCCTGGTCGAACTCTTCACCGGGGCACGGCCGTTCGGCGGGGACTCGACGCCGGTGCTGATGTACCAGCACCTCAACGAGCCGCCCCCGGCGCTCGACCCGGCCCGGTTCGGGCTGCCGCCGCAGGTGGCCGGGCTGGTCGCGGAGCTGCTGGCGAAGGAGCCGGCGGAGCGGCCGGCCGATGCCCGTACGGTCGAGCGGCGGCTCGCCGAGCTGGCCATGCCTGCTGTACCCGTCGCCCCTGCCGTGCCTGCTGCCCCTGCTGCCCCTGCTGTGCCCGCTGCTCCGGCCGTGCCACCCGCGCCGCCCGCGGTGCCGCCGGTCGTACCGCCGGCGCCTTCGGTGCCTTCGGTGCCTTCGCCGCCTTCGGTGCCGCCCGCGGCTCCCGCGGTTCCCGCGGCGCCCTCCGTGCTGTCCCCGCTGACCACCCCGCCGGTGGTCGCGACCCCCGCGTCCGGGGACGCCGTCCGGGCCGGGCTGCGCGAGCGCCGGGCGGCCGCGTACCGGGCCGCGACGGCGGGCGAGTCGGCGATCCTGCTGCAGGCGGTCGCCCAGGAGAGCGTCACCGCGCTCGGCGCGGCCGACCGGGACACCCTGGGCGCCTGGCGGGACTTCACCTGGTACCTCAGCCGGACCGGGGACCTGGACGGCGCGATCCGGCTGCTCTCCAGCGTGGTGGCCGACATGCGCTCCGCGCTCGGCCCGACCGACCCGGACACCCTCGGCGCCCGCTACCACCTCGCCTGGTGCATCGGCGAGAGCGGTTTGGCGGTCACCGCGGTCCGGCTGCTGCGCGAACTGCTGCCCGACCTGGCCGCGGTCTGGGGCCCGCAGGACGGCCGGGTCCTCAAGGCCCGGCACGACCTCGCCGTCCACCAGGCCAACCGGGGCGACCTCCAGGGCGCGGTGGTGCAGTTGCACGCGCTGCTGCCCGAGCTGGCCCGGGCCCTGGGCGACCACCACCCAAGCACCGTCCAGGCCTGGCAGGACCTGGCCGGCTACCAGCAGCGGCTCGCGCAGTCCGGCCGCAAGGGCGGCGGCCACCGCCGCCGGGCGCCGCGGATGAGCCCGATCGAGGCCCTGGTGCTGGTCCGGCGGCTGCGGGTGTGGGACTTCGGCACCGACCAGGAGGCGGCCGCCTGCGTCGACGCGCTGGAGCGGGGCATCGGCCTCAAGGGCGTCGCGGACCTGGTGTTCGCGGCGCCGGACCACGTCTCGGACGAGGACGTGGTGGAGGAGATCTTCGGTCCCTGAGGGCGGGGCGGGACGCTGCCCGGGCCGCTCGCTAGAGTCGGTGGGTACACAGCCGATGGGGGGAGGGCAGGTGCGGGTCGGTGACGTCCTCGACGACCGGTACGAGCTCCAGGAGAAGCTCGGCCAGGGCGGGTTCGGGGTGGTCTGGCGGGCTCAGGACACCCGGGTCGGGCGGCCGGTGGCGGTCAAGGTCATCCGGCACGACGACGGCGACCAGGCGAAGGCCGCGCTGCGGTTCGCCCGGGAGGCCTCGGCGGCGGGCAACCTGTCGCACCCGCACATCGTCACGGTGCACGACCTCGGCCATGGCGAGGCCGACGAGCAGCAGGTCACCTACCTGGTGATGGAGTTGCTCACCGGCCGTACCCTGACCCAGGTGATCCGGGAGGGCCGGCCGGATCCGCAGGTGGGCCTGCGCTGGGCCCGGCAGATCTGCGAGGCGCTGGCGGCCGCGCACGACGCGGGGATGGTCCACCGGGACATCAAGCCCGACAACGTGATGATCACCGAGGACGGCCTGCCCAAGGTGCTGGACTTCGGCATCGCCCAACTGGACGTCGGGGCCAGCGGGTTGACCACCGTCGGAACGGTGATCGGCAGCCCGCCGTACATGGCGCCGGAGCGGTGGACCGGCGGCCGGGTGGACGGGCGGGCGGACCTCTACGCGCTGGGCTGCGTCCTGGTCGAACTCTTCACCGGGAAGCGGCTGTTCACCGGTGACTCGACGCCGGTGCTGATGTACCAGCACCTCAACGAGCCGCCCCCGGCGGTGGATCCGGTGAAGTACGGTCTGCCGCGCGGGCTCCCCGAGCTGTTGGGCCGGTTGCTGGCGAAGGACCCGGCGGAGCGGCCGGCCGACGCCCGGACGGTCGCCCGGTGCTTCGCGGACCTGGCGGAGGGCCGGGAGTTGCCGCCGACGGCGGCACCGGTCGACCGGGTCGGGTCGGAAGCGGCTGCCCTGGGACCGGCTGCCCCGGACCCGACTGTCCCGGAACCGGCCGTCCCGGAACCGGCCGCCCCGAAAGCGGCGCCGGTGAAGCGGCCCGCGCCCGTCCGACGGCGTGCTCCGGCCCGGGAGCCGAGGCTCCGGCCGGTGGGGCGGCCCGCGCTGCTGTACCCGGCGCCCCGGCAGATCGGGCGCCCCGTCGAACCGCCCGTGCCGGTCCAGGATGCGGCGGTCGTCCGGGCCCGGCTGGAGCGGGTCGTACGGGCGGTGCGGGACGAGCGTCCCGCGCTGGCCGCGCACCAGCTGCGACCGGTGGTGGAGGCCGCCGTACGGGCGCTCGGCGGGGCCGATCCGGAGGTGGTCGCCGCCCGGCGGGACCTCGCGTGGTACCTGGGCCGGTCCGGCCGCCCGGCCGATGGGGTCCGGCAACTGGAGGGCCTGATCGAGGACTTGACCTCGGCGTCCGGGCCGATCGATCCCGTCACCCTGGACGCGCGGTACGCGCTGACCGCACTGGTCCGGGAGAGCGGCCGCCCGGTCACCGCGATCCGGCTGCTGACCGCGCTGCTGCCCGCACTGAGGTCGGCCCAGGGCCCGCGCGGTCCGCTCGTCCTCCAGGCCGGGTCCGACCTCGCGGCCTGCCAGGCCGGGCGGGGCGACTTCGCGGGCGCGGTGGCCCGGCTGGAGGAGCTGCTGCCCCAGCTGGTCGAGGCCTTCGGCCCGACCGACCGGCGGTGCACCCAGGCCCGGCTGGACCTGGCGGAGTACCGGCAGCGGGCCCGGTCCCACCGTGGGCCGAACCGGCTCGCCCGGGCCTGGCGGGCGCGGATCGACCGCGACCGGGTGCTGGGGCTGGTCGGGTGGATCCGGAAGGCCGGCCAGGAGCCCGTCCCGGAGCTGGTCCGCGAGCTGGAGCGCGGGACGGGGGTCAAGGGTGCCGGGGAACGGGTGATCGCCGCGCCGCCCTTCGTCACGGACGAGGACCTGGTGGCGGAGATCCTCGGCCCCTGAACCCCTGAACCCCTGAACCCCTGAACCCCTGAACCCCTGAACTCCTGAACCCCTGAACCCCTGAACCCCGGGGCCGGCCACCGCCTCCCGGCCTCACCCCACCAGGGCCGCCGCCGGGAGTGCGGCCAGGGCGCGGAGCAGGGCCCGGGCGGCGGCGTCGTTCTGGCGGAAGCCCGGGGCGTTGGTGCGGGGCCGGGCGAAGGCGGCGGCCGCCCGGAGGCTGGTGTGCGGGCCGAGCGCGGTGCGGCGCGGGTGCGGGACACCGCCCAGGGCCGGGTCGATCAGGCGGCTGTCGGCGGGGTCGATGGTGACCAGTCCGGACCGGTGGGTGTGTTCCGCGTCGCTCACCACCTCCTCCGCGACCCGCCCGGTGCGGTGCAGCGAGTCCAGCACCGGGTCGAGGGTGCGGGCCAGCGCGTGCTTGGGCAGGTACGCCTCGACCAGCGCGGTGGCGGTGACGGTGTGGCCGGGCACGGTGGCGCCGGAGGCCTGCCAGGTGCCGGTGGCCTCGTCCCGCTCGATCCGCACGCCCGCGCCGAGGAAGCGCACCACCCCGGCCTCGGAGAGTGCGAGCAGTTGGCGCAGCCGGAAGCCGGGCGGGCCGGAGGCGAGGAAGCTGAAATAGCCGAAGAACCACTCGTCGACGTCCTCGGCGACCGAGCGGGCGGTGAGCCGGCCGGAGGCGAGGATCCGGGGGAGCTGGCCGAACAGCGACAGCAGGGCGAGGAAGGCGCCCAGGTCGGCGCTGTGGGCCGGGTCGGCGCGGCGGTCGGCGTCGGCGGTGACGTAGGCGCGCAGGTGGGCCTGGAGCTCCTCGGTGGAGCCGAGTTCGAGCCCGGCCAGTGGGTGGTCGAGCCGTTCGAAGTCGATCCGGTCGGCCGGGTCGGGGACGGCCTCGGCGACCAGTGCGGCCAGTTCGGGTGAGTACCAGTCGTGCCGGTCGTACCGGGCGAGGAACGCGGTCCAGGGCAGCGCGGTGCGCTCCGGGTGGGCGTGGAACAGCTCGTGGTAGTGCCCGAAGCCGACCTCCTTGGCCATCGACGGCCAGACGTCACGGCGCAGCCGCAGCGGTCGGCCGGTGGCGAGCAGGGCGTCCACGGCGGCCGCGTCGAAGTACCGGGGGAGCGGGGCGGGCGGCCCCTGGAGCCGGTAGTCGGTCTTGGAGTGGTAGGGCACGCCGCGCCGGGAGCCCAGGTGCAGCACCGGTTCGCGGCCGGACGGGAGGTAGCGCAGGGCGGGCCCGTCCCCGGTGGGTTCGAAGCGGCCGCCGCGCCCCTCGGTGAGCATCGCGACCAGGTCGACGGAGGCCAGGCCGAAGCCGCGCAGCGCCACCTGCTCGCCGGGGGCGATCCGGGCCAACTCGGCCTCGATGTCGGCGGAGTAGGCGGGTGGCAGGTGGAAGCGGCCGTGCCGGGCGGCGAAGGCGGCGTCCTCGGCGTACCGGGGGTGCGGGGCGGAGTCGAGGTGGCCGAGGGTGAGGGTGACGTGGTCGGCGGTGAGGGTGGTGCCGTCCAGGTGGACGGTCTGCGGGCCGTCGGCCGGTCCGTCGATCCGCCGGACGGTGCCCCGGTGGACGGTGACCGTGACGTGGGCCGGCAGGTCGGCGACGGCGCGGCGGAACACCCAGTCCAGGTAGGCGCTCTGGGCGCGCCGGGTGGGGAAGTCGGTGGGCGCCAGGGTGCTCAGCTCGGCCCGTACGGCCGGGTCGGCGACCTCCCGGTAGGGCGCGAACTCCCTTTGCCGCAGGGCCCATTCGGCCAGTGAGGGGCCGGGGCGGACCGGGCCCTCGACGGTGGAGCGCTCGTCGGTGAACATGGTGACGTCCTCGGCCATCGAGTTCATCCGCAGCAGCGGGGACTGGTCGTGGCGCCAGATCCGGCCCGCGCCGGGCGGGTACGGGTCGACCAGGTGGATCTCCAACGGACGGTCGGCGGGCAGGAGTTCGGCCGCGTTGGCGGCGATCCGCTCCAGCAGTCCGGTGCCGCGCGGCCCGGCGCCGACGATCACGAGCGTCGTCGTCATGCCCGGACCACCCGGGCGAGGGCGGCGCGGGCGCGCTGGAGCGGGGTGGGCGGCAGGCCGTCCCGGCTGGCGCCCCTGGCGAAGTGGCGTTCGACGTAGTACTGGCCGATCGACAGCACGGTGGTGACCACCAGGTACCAGAGGGTGGCGACCATCAGCATCGGGATGACCCGGTAGGACTGCAGATAGACCAGTTGCACCGAGTAGAGCAGGTCGGAGACGGCCAGCACGCTGACGATGCTGGTGCCCTTGAGCGCCCCGATCAGCATGTTCCCGGCGCTCGGCACGATCGCGCGCATCGCCTGCGGCACCACGATCCGGCGCAGCACCCGCCACCGGCCGAGCCCGAGCGCGGCGGCCGCCTCCAACTGGCCGCGGTCGACGGAGAGGATGCCGCCGCGGATCACCTCGGCGGCGTACGCGCTCTCCAGCAGGGTGAGGCCGATGACGGCGGTCAGGGTGGGGCCGATCAGGTTGACGGTCCTGACCGTGACGAACTCGGGGCCGAAGGGGATGCCGAGGCCGAGCGTCGGGTAGAGCGCGCCGATGTTGAAGAAGAACAGCAGCTGCACCAGCGGCGGGGTGGAGCGGAAGATCCAGATGTAGCCCCAACTGAGCGTGCGCAGCACCGGGTTGGTGGACAGCCGCATGGTGGCGAGGACGGTGCCGAGGACGAAGCCGAGGGCGAGGGTGACGGCGGTCAGCCACAGGGTGAGGGTCAGGCCGTCGAGGACGGACCGGGCGGTGAACCACTCGGCGACCACGCCCCACTGGAAGGCCTTGTTGCGGACCACCGAGCCGACCGCCATCGCGGCCAGCAGCAGGGCGACGGCCGCGGCGATCCACTGCCCGGGCCTGCGGCGGGCGACGATCCGGGCCTCGGGGGGTGGTGGCGGGCTCTCGGCGGGTGTGGTGGGTGTGGGTGCGGGGGCGGGTGCGGGGGCGGGTGCGAGGGCGGGCAGGACGTCCTGCGGGGTGGCCATGGCGGCGGCTCCTGGGCGGAGTGCGGGCGGGGAGAGGTACGGGTGTGATCACGTACGGGCCCTCGGGCACCGGCCCGCGTCCCTCAACGCGTCCGGCGCAGCGCACTGCACTCCGCGTCGATCGTACGCATGCGCGATCGACGGCTGTCAAGGGTGATCGGGGGCCGGCCGGGGTGCGGTCGGGGCCGCCCGGGGGTGGGGGGAGAAGCGACAGGAGATCGCAACAGTGCGGCAATGATGCACGGTTGACGTACCGCTCGGCCGACTGCTCAACTTGAGGCCATGTACGCCGAGCAGCCCCTGGTCACCCGCGACCACATCGACTTCGGTCGGGTGTGGTCCGCGGCGTGTCGCGGCTGACCCGGCAGCGGGCCGCCCGTCCGGCCCTGAATCCCTTCGGGGAGACCTCCCTCGGTGTGCCCCGTCGCGGGCCGGGAACCACGGTCCGTCGCGGTAGTTGACGGATCGTCAGGCGCACGCTGCCGCCTCGCCTCCACCGCCCTCGTTCTGCGCTCCGGCAGTTCCGCTCGCGTCCGCCCTCCTCCCGCGCTCCTCCTCTCGCGTCCGCTCCTCCTCTCGCGTCCGCGCCACCGCATGCCCGCTCCACCGCCCCGCGCCCGACGGCCGCGCCCCGCCGCGGCCGCCTCCGGCCTGCCCACCCGCAGCCCACCGGAGTCAGTCACCCGAAAGGTTCCGCCATGCCCGTCGAATTCCTCGGCATCGCCGCCACCGGCGACGGTTCGGAGACCAACCCGCGCACCACCGCCGCCTTCGACCGCGACTACACCCTGCGGCTGGCCCGGGCGCACGAGGACCACGGCTGGGACCGGGTGCTCTTCGCGTACGGCTCCGGCTCCCCGGAGCCCGCGGCCGCGGCGGCCTTCCTCGCCTCGCACCTCGACAAGCTGCAGATCCTGCTCGCCCACCGGCCGAACGTCTCCTACCCGACCTTCGCCGCCAAGACCTTCGCGACCCTCGACCAGGTCAGCGAGGGCCGGCTGACCGTCCACTTCATCACCGGCGGCACCGACCACGAGCAGCAGCGCGAGGGCGACTTCCTCACCAAGGACCAGCGCTACGAGCGCACCCGTGAGTACATCGGCATCGTGAAGAAGGCCTGGACCAGCCGGGAGCCCTTCGACCACGAGGGCCCGCACTACCGTTTCCACGACTTCGTCTCCGACGTCTTCCCGGTCCAGCAGCCGCGCCCGGCGGTCTCCTTCGGCGGCTCCTCGGACGCCGCCTACGCGGCCGGCGGGGCCGAGGCCGACATCTACTGCCTGTGGGGCGAGCCGCTGGCCCGCACCGCCGAGCAGATCGAGCGGGTGCGGGAGGCGGCCCGGGCCGCCGGGAGGACCGACCTGCCGCGGATCCAGGTGGCGTTCCGGCCGATCATCGCGCCCACCGAGGAACTGGCCTGGGAGAAGGCGCACCGCACGGTGGCCGCCATCCGGGCCCGCCGGGAGAGCGGGGAGCCGGTGACCAGGCGCCGCCCGGTCGGCGGGGCCCCGGAGAACACCGGGTCGCAGCGGCTGATCGAGATCGCCGAGGCCGGCGAGCGCTACGACCGCGCGCTGTGGACCCCGACCGCCGCGGCCACCGGCGGGGCCGGCAACTCCAACGCGCTGGTCGGCACCCCGGAGACGGTCGCCCAGGCGCTGCTGGACTACTACGACCTCGGCGTGGACATCCTCTCCGCGCGCGGCTACGACCTGCTGGACGACGCGATCGACTTCGGCCGGTACGTGATCCCGATCGTCCGCGAGGAGGTCGCCAAGCGCGACGCGGCCAGGGCCGAGGCCGAGGCGGCGGCCCGCGCCGAGCGGGACCGGCACCAGCTGATCGCGGTGCAGGCGTGAGCCCGGTTCCGGGGTGGGAGTTCCGCCGGGTCACCCTGGCGGACCCGCTGGTGGAACCGCTGCTGCGCGAGCTCACCCACGAGTACGTCACCCGCTACGGCCCCGAGGCCCACCAGGAGATGACCCGCTACCCGGACGACGCCTTCGCCGAGCCGCACGGAGTGCTGCTGCTCCTGCTGGAGGACGGCGAGCCGGTGGCCGGCGGCGCGTACAAGCGGTACGACGAGCGGACCGCCGAGGTGAAGCGGATGTGGACCCACTCCGCGCACCGCCGCCGGGGCCTGGCCCGCCGGGTGCTCGCCGAACTGGAGCGGACCGCCGCGGCCGCCGGCTACCGGCGGATCTACCTCACCACCGGCCCGCGCCAGCCCGAGGCCAAGGGCCTCTACCTGGCGGCCGGCTACACCCCGCTGTTCGACGTCGCGGCCGATCCCCTGACCATCGGCCCGCTCCCCTTCGAGAAGCCCCTGCCCGTACTGGTCCCGTCCCACTGAAAGGCCCCTCGTGAGAACCACCACCGTCCGCCGCCGCCTCCTCGCGACCACCGCGCTGCTGCCGGTCCTGGCCCTGGCCGCGTGCGGCTCGGACCCGAAGATCGCGGGCGCGGCCGGGGCGGGCGGACCGGCCGCCACCGCCACCGAGGACGTCGTCTCCGGCCTGGGCAGGTCGGAGTCCGCCGCCGCGCTGCTGCCCGAGGAGGTGCGCAAGTCCGGGGTGGTGAAGTTCGGTTCGTCCTTCGGCACCCCGCCCAGCGCCTACTACGCCGACCAGACCACCAAGAAGCCGGTCGGGGTCGACGTGGACTTCACCGACGCCGTCGCCAAGGTCCTCGGCCTGACCGTGCAGCGCCAGGACGCCGCCTTCGAGACCATCCTGCCCGCCCTGGACAGCGGCAAGTTCGACGTCGGCACCGGCAACTTCGGGGTCACCACCGCCCGCTTGAAGACCATCGACTTCGTCACCTACATCGACGACGGCCAGGGCTTCGCGGTGCAGAAGGACAACACGTCGGTCCAGCCGGTCACCGACCTGGCCCAGCTCTGCGGGCTGACCATCGGCACCGGCGCCGGCACCACCTTCGAGACCACGCTCAACAACAAGAAGAACGTCTGCACCGACGCCGGGAAGAAGCCGTACGAGGTGAAGGCGTTCAGCGAGGGCGGCGCCCTGCTGACCGGCCTCCAGCAGGGCCGGGTGGACGTCGAGATGTCCACCATCAACGGGCTGCGCCACCAGGCCGCGCAGGAGGCCGCCGGGGTGCGCTTCCTCAACGAGTTCCACCGCCTGGACGTCGGCTTCGCCTTCAAGAAGGGCTCCCCGCTCACCCCGGCCTTCCAGGCGGCGGTCAACCAGCTGATCAAGGACGGGACGTACGAGCGGATCCTCCGCAAGTGGGGGCTCGCCGACTCGGCGATCAAGGAGTCGCAGATCAGCCCGCCCGAACACCCGTGACCGCAGGGCCTGTCGAAGGAGTCCTCCGATGACCACCAGTACCCCGGCGCCGCCGTCCCCGCCGAGACCCGCGGCCGCCCCTGGCCCCGGCCCCGCGACCGGCCCCGGCCTCGACGCCGCCGAGCTGGCCGGCCTGCGGACCGTCCCCGCCCGGCACCCGTGGCGCTGGGCGGCCGGGGCGGCCGCCCTCGTCGTCCTGCTCCAGTTCCTGCACGGCCTGGCCACCAACCCCGGCTGGGACTGGGCCACCTTCCGCCTCTACTTCACCGCCGACACCATCCTCCAGGCGATCGGCCGCACCCTCGAACTCACCGCCTACGGAACCGTGCTGGGCTTCGTGCTCGGCGCCGTGGTGGCCGGGATGCGGCTGTCCCGCAGCGCGGTGCTGCGGACCATCGCCTGGGCGTACGTCTGGGTGTTCCGCTCGATCCCGCTGATCGTCCAGCTGGTGTTCTGGTTCAACCTCTCCTACCTCTACAAGCGGTTCGGCTTCGGCATCCCGTTCGGCCCGACCTTCGGCGAGTTCGAGACGGTCGGGGTGCTCGGCGCGCTCGGCGCCGCGGTGCTCGGCCTCGGGCTGCACCAGGCCGCGTTCGCCGCCGAGATCATCCGCGGCGGCATCATCGCGGTGGAGGCCGGCCAGCGCGAGGCCGCCGCCGCGCTCGGCATCCCGCGCTGGCGGCAGGCCTGGCGGATCGTGCTGCCGCAGGCCATGCGCGGCATCCTGCCGGCCGCCGCCAACGAGGTGATCTCGCTGCTCAAGGGCACCTCGGTGGTCTACGTGATGGCCATCGGCGAGCTCTTCTACCAGGCCCAGGTGATCTACGGCCGGACCGGCCGGGTGGTGCCGCTGCTGATGGTGGCCACCGTCTGGTACGTGGTGCTGACCACGGTGCTGTCGATCGGCCAGTACTACGTCGAGCGCTACTTCGCCCGCGGCTCCCGCCGCACCCCGCCGCCCGGCCCGCTGCACCGCCTGCGGGCCTTCCTCCGCACCTTGCCCACCCGTACCGACGCCCGCACCCCCGGAGGGACCCCGTGACCACGCCGACCAAGGCCGACTCGACCCCTCCGGCCGACCGCGCCGACCCGGCCGACCGCGCGGACCCGGCCGGGACCGCCCCGATGGTGCAGGTCCGCGGCCTGCACAAGAGCTTCGGCCGGCTGGAGGTGCTGCGCGGGGTCGACCTGGACGTCCCGGCCGGCTCGGTCACCGTGGTGCTCGGCCCGTCCGGCTCCGGCAAGTCCACCCTGCTGCGGGCGATCAACCACCTGGAGAAGCTGGACCGCGGCCACGTCGCCATCGACGGCGAGCTGATCGGCTACCGGCGCTCCGGCGACCGGCTGTACGAGCTCAAGGAGCGCGAGGTGCTGCGCCAGCGCACCGGCATCGGCTTCGTGTTCCAGAACTTCAACCTGTTCCCGCACCTGACCGTGCTGGAGAACCTGGTCGAGGCGCCGATCGCCGCCCTGGGCCGCCCGCGGGCCGAGGCCCGGGCGGCGGCGCTGGCGCTGCTGGAACGGGTCGGCCTGGCCGACAAGGCCGCCGCCTACCCCCGGCAGCTCTCCGGCGGCCAGCAGCAGCGGGTGGCGATCGCCCGGGCGCTGGCCCTGGAGCCCAAGGTGCTGCTGTTCGACGAGCCGACCTCGGCGCTCGACCCCGAACTGGTCGGCGAGGTGCTGGACGTCATCAAGGACCTCGCCCGCAGCGGCACCACGATGATCGTGGTCACCCACGAGATCGGTTTCGCCCGCGAGGTCGCCGACACCGTGGTCTTCATGGACGGCGGTGTGGTGGTCGAGCAGGGGCCGCCCTCCGAGGTCCTGGACCGTCCGCGGCAGGAGCGCACCCGGGCCTTCCTGGCCAAGGTGCTGTAGCACCCCGTCCGAGCGCCGCCCGTCGCCCGCCACTCGCCCGCCGCCGCCCCCTCTCCCCGAACCCCCTTCACCCGAGCAGGAGTTCCGCCATGTCCCTACCCCGTCGCGCCCTCGTGACCGCCGCCGGCTCGCTCGCCGCCGCCCTCGTCCTGGCCGGCTGCGGCAGCGGCGCGAACGGCGCCTCGGCGGAACTCGCCCCGGCCAAGGGCAGCACGGCGCCGAACGGCACCGTGGTGAACCTGTCGCCGCAGCAGAACCGGGTCTCGACGGCCAAGGTCGACGCGATCGCGGCGCTGGTCCCGGAGGAGATCCGCAGGAGAGGCACCTTGAAGGTCGTCGACTCGATCGGCACCACCCCGCCGCTGGACTTCTACGCCAACGACGACAAGACGATCATCGGCATCGAACCGGACATCGCCTCGCTCATCGGCGACGTGCTCGGCCTCAAGGTCGAGTTCAACCCGGTCTCCTGGGAGAACATCTTCGTCGGCCTGGACAGCGGCAAGTACGACGCCGGCCTGTCCAACATCACCGTCACCGAGGAGCGCAAGGAGAAGTACGACTTCGCCACCTACCGGCTGGACGTCCTCGGCTTCGAGACCAAGAAGGGCAGCGGGATCAAGGTCACCGGCGCCAAGGACCTGGCCGGCCGGTCCGTCGGCGTCGCCACCGGCACCAACCAGGAGAAGCTGCTGATCTCCTGGAGCGAGGAGAACGTCCGCAACGGCCTCAAGCCGATCGACATCAAGTACTTCTCCGGCACCGAGTACTACCTGGCGCTCTCCTCCGGCCGGATCGACGTCTACACCGGCCCCAACCCCAGCCTGGCCTTCCACGCCGTGCAGACCGGCGAGACCGAGGTGGTCGGCACCTACTCGGGCGGCGGCGCGGACGTCCTCGGCAAGATCGCGGCCACCACCCACAAGGACAACGGCCTGGTCAAGGCGCTCAACGGCGCGATCAACGAGCTGATCAGGAACGGGACGTACGGGCAGGTGCTCAAGCGCTGGGGCCTGGAGAACGAGGCCGTCCAGACCTCCGAGATCAACCCCGTCGGCCTGCCCAAGCCCAAGGCGTGACAGCACGGCGGACCGAGCCGTGACACCGGAGGTCGCTCCGTTCACCCGTTCGTCCCCGCCCGCCGCTATGGTGACCCCTCCGACGGCGAACGCCGTTCGGGCGGGGGCACGTTGGGGGAGGGCATGCGCAAGGGTGAGGTGCTCGGCGGTCGCTTCCGGCTGGAGGAGTGGCTGGGCAAGGGCGGCTTCGGCGTGGTCTGGCGGGCGACCGACACCGTGCTGGACCGGCCGGTCGCGGTCAAGCTGCTGCTGGCCGAGCACGCGGCCGACCAGGAGGCCGTCGGCCGGTTCGTCCGCGAGGCCAAGCTGGCCGGGAACCTGTCCCATCCGCACATCGTCACGGTGCACGACTACGGCCGGGTCGTCGGTGTCGAGGGGGAGGTCCACTACCTGGTGATGGAGCTGGTCCGCGGCCGCCCGCTGTCCGCGGTGCTCAAGGACGGGCAGCCGGAGCACGGACTGGCGCTGGCCTGGATGACCCAGGTCTGCGAGGCGCTCGACGTCGCGCACCGCAGCGGGGTGATCCACCGGGACATCAAGCCGGAGAACGTCATGATCCTGGACGGCGGGGGCCGGGCCAAGGTGCTGGACTTCGGCATCGCCCGGCTGCTCACCCAGTCGGTCGGGCTCACCTCCACCGGCAGCGTGGTCGGCACCGTCCCGTACCTGGCGCCCGAGTGCTGGTCCGGCGGCACCGTGGACGGCCGGGCCGACCTCTACGCCTTCGGCGTGATGCTGTACGAGGTCAGCACCGGCCGGCGGCCGTTCCGCGCGGACTCGCCGTACGAGTACATGCGCAAGCACATGGACGAGACTCCGCCCCGGGTGCGCGGCACGGACCCGGCGCTGGCCGAGCTGGTCGCCCGGCTGCTCGCCAAGCGGCCCGCGGACCGGCCCGCCGACGCCGCCGAGGTGCTGGAGCGGCTGCGGGCCGTCCGCCCCGGGGTGCAGGGGCCGGGGCCGAGCCCGGAGCAGCTGCGCCGGCGGGCCGACCAGGCCTGGCAGCACGGCGCCGAGGGCCGGCCCGGGGACGCGGTGGACATGCTGCTCCAGCTCGTCCCCGACTTCGCCCGGACCTGCGGCCCGGCTGACCCGCGCACCCTGCGCACCTGCCACGACCTGGCCCTCTGGCTGGCCCGGGCCGACCGCCGGGCCGCCGCCGTCGCCCTGCTGGAGGCGCTGGCCGAGCAGCCCGGCACCGCCCCGGAGGCCCGGGCCGACCTGCGGCGCGACCTCGCGCACTGGCGGGGGGAGGCCGAGCGGCTCGGCCCGGGCCAGGGGCCGTCGCTAGACCTGCGGGTGCTGCTCGGCGGCGGCGCGCAGCGCGGCTGAGGCGCCGGCGGCGATCGGGTCGCCGTGCCCGAAGACGGCGGTCTCCACCGGCAGTGCGGCGAGCCGGTGGAAGGAGGCGAGGGCCAGCGCCGGGTCGGTGTGGAACACCCCCGGCCCGGTCCGCCCCCGGACGTTGGACGCCAGGTCCCCGGTGAACAGCACCCCGGGCCCGGGCAGGTGCAGGGCGATGCTGCCGTCGGTGTGCCCGGGCACGTGCACGACCACGGCGCCGCCGCCGATGTCCAGCACGTCCCCGTCCTCGACCTCGCGGTGCACCGGGCAGGGCTCGGCCGGCGGGATCGGCGGCAGCCCGTCCCACAGCTGCTGCTCGAAGGGGCTGAGCACGGGCGGCACCGCGGGCTGCTCGCGCCGTACCACCGGCGCCTCCAGCCGGTGCGCCACCACCTCGGCGGACCAGCGGCGGGCCAGCTCGGCGGCGGAGCCGGTGTGGTCCTCGTGGTGGTGGGTGAGCACGATCCGGCGTACGGCCGTCGGCTCCGGTCCGATGGTGCGGATCGCCTTCTCGATGCCGTCCGCCGACCCGGCGATGCCGGTGTCGATCAGGGTCGGTCCGTGGTCGTCCTGCCAGAGGTAGGCGGTGCCGAACTCCAGGGTGATCATGTGCAACTCGTCGCGTACCCGGGTGATCTCCATGCCCCGGATCCTGCGCGCCGCGGCGCCTCGGCACACGGACGTTCGCCCTGGGCGTGCTTCCCGGTCCGGCTGATCCGCCGGACCGGGAGGTCTGTCAACCGTACGGGCCACCTATTCGGGCCCCCGTGCCTTCGTGCGATTTGATGGGAATCCGCCCATCGGGACGGTCTGGTCCACCGGCCCGGGCCGTTGATATACCTCGTTGCCAGACTCGGGAGCGGTGTCCGCGCCGCCCCGGTGAGCTGCGACGAAAGGCTGGTGACGGATCGATGAAGCTCCTCCGCGTCGGACCCCCGGGCGCCGAGCGCCCGGTCGTGCTGGGCCAGGACGGCACCGCGTACGACCTCTCCGGGCGGGCCCGCGACCTCGACGGGGCCTTCCTGGCCGGACTGGACACCGCCGAGCTGGCCCGGGAGGTGGCCGCCGGCGCGTTGCCGGTGGTGGACCTGGCCGGCCTGCGGGTGGGTGCGCCGGTGGCCCGGCCGGGCAAGGTGGTCGGCATCGGGCTCAACTACCGCGACCACGCGGCCGAGGCCGGGGCCGCGATCCCGGACGAGCCGGTGATCTTCCTCAAGCCGAGCTCCACCGTGGTCGGCCCCTACGACGAGGTGCTGGTGCCGCGCGGCGGTGAGAAGACCGACTACGAGGCCGAGCTGGCGATCGTGATCGGCCGCACCGCCCGCTACCTGGACTCGCACGCCGAGGCCGCCGCCGTGATCGCCGGCTACACGATCGCCAACGACGTCACCGAGCGGGCGTTCCAGTTCGAGCGCGGCGGCCAGTGGGACAAGGGCAAGTCGGCGGAGACCTTCACCCCGCTCGGGCCCTGGCTGGTCACCGCCGACGAGGTGGCCGACCCGCAGGCCCTGACGTTGCGGCTCTGGGTCAACGGTGAGCGGCGGCAGCACGGCAGCACCGCGGAGATGGTCTTCCCGGTGCTGGAACTCGTCCGCTACGCGAGCCAGTTCATGGTGCTGGAGCCCGGCGACGTGATGGTCACCGGCACCCCGGCCGGGGTCACCCTGGGCCACCCGGGCACGCCGTTCCTGGCCCCGGGCGACGTCGTCGAGATCGAGATCGACGGCCTCGGCCGGCAGCGCCAGGTGCTCGGCAAGGCGTAGGGCGTGCGCCGCCCGACCCTTGGCACGGGGGTCGGGAGGCCCTCAGGTCCCGTCCGGGGGAGTACCGCCCAGCACCGCCCGCAGCCGCTCGGCCCGTTCCGCCCGCGGCCCCTCCAGCGCGAGCAGCCCCGCCAGCACCTCCGCCGTCTGCGGATCGTGCAGCGCCGTCGCCGCAGCCATCGCCGTGAACTGGTCCACCAGCCAGTCCCGCAGGCCCTCCACCGGCAGCGCGCGCCCCTCGTCCAGCCAGCTCAGCGACGCGCCCTCGACGACCGCGATCCAGGAGCGCACCAGCAGGGTCAGCCGCGGCCCGGCCTCCCGTACGCCCAGGTGCCGCAGGGTCCGCCGGAGCGCCGCCCGCCGGACGTCGTCCACGATGGCCGTGGTCCGGGCCGTCTCCACCACCGAACCGCCGCGCAGCAGCGCCGAGTAGCCCGCGTCGTGCTCGGCCACGAAGGCGAAGTAGCCGTCCAGCGCGGCGGCCAGCTGCTCGGACGGCCGCCCGGTCGACGGAACGGCGAACCGGCCGGTCAGCTCGTCCGCCGCGGTGCGCAGCGCGGCCTCGTACAACTGCTGCTTGCCGCCCGCGAAGTAGCGGTAGACCAGCGGCCGGGAGGCGCCGGCGGCCTCGGCGACGTCGTCCAGGCTGACCTCCTCGGGCGGTCGGACGGCGAACAGCTCCAGGGCGACCGCGATCAGCTGCTCGCGCCGCTGTTCGACCGGCAGTCGCCGGTAGCCGGAGCGGCGCGGGCGCGGTCCGGGGGCGGCCGGGTCGGTTGCCGAGGTGGGGCGGGCTTCCATGGCCGTCAGCGTAATGGGCGTCGTACCGATCGGGACCTGTCGCGCACCGGATCTCTCCGAACGGGTGTTTGGCCCGCTCACCCTGTGTCAGAGCCCTGAGCCCAGCCGGTCAACGGTCGATGACGGGGGCTTGCATTCGGCCCGGGCACCGCGATGATGTCCGAATGGTTGAAGAACTGATCACCACCGGCGGCGACACCCCCCGCCGCATCGCCGACGGTTACGTCCAGGCGCTGGCCGACCTCGACCCGCTGACCGCCGTCTACCTCGGCCTCAACCCCGAGGACGACCGGCTGCCCGACCTCTCCCCGGACGGCGCCGAGCGGATCGCCGACCTCGCCCGCCGCACCCTGGCCCGGCTGGACGAGGCCGAGCGGGCCGGCGCCGCCGACGACGAGGCCGAGCGCCGCTGCGCCCGCCTGCTGCGCGAGCGGCTGACCGCCGAACTCGCCGTGCACGACGCCGGGGAGGACTACCGGGCGGTGCGCAACCTCGGCTCCCCGGTGCACAACACCCGGGAGGCCTTCACCCTGATGGCCACCGACACAGAGGCCGAGTGGCAGCTGATCGGCCGCCGGCTGGCCCGCGTACCGCTGGCGCTGGAGCAGTACCGGCGGACGCTGACCGAGGGCATCGAGCGCGGGCTGCTGTCCGGCCCGCGCCAGGTCGAGACGGTGGTCGGCCAGTTCGGCGAGTGGCTGGCCGGGGACGTCCCGGGCGGATGGTTCGGTGAGTTCGTCCAGGACGCCCCGGAGGGCGTGCGCGCCGAGCTGTCGGTGCACGCGGTGGCCGCCGCCGAGGCGCTGGCCGCGCTGCGCGACTGGCTGCGCGACGTGTACGGCCCGGCCGCCGCCGGCACCCCGGACACCGCCGGGCGGGAGCGCTACGCCCGCTGGGTGCGCTACTGGACGGGTGCGGACCTGGACCTGGACGAGGCGTACGCATGGGCCTGGAGCGAGTTCCACGACCTGCTCGCCCAGATGGAGGCCGAGGCCGAGAAGGTCCGCCCGGGCGTCGGCCCGATGGCCGCGATGAAGTGGCTGGAGACGGACGGTCCGGCGATCGAGGGCGCCGAGGCCGCCCGGGAGTACCTCCAGGGCCTGATGGACCAGGCCATCCGGGACCTCCAGGGCACCCACTTCGACCTGGCCGAGCCGGTCACCCGGGTCGAGTCGCGGATCGCCCCGCCCGGCAGCGCCGCCGCGCCGTACTACACCCAGCCCGCCCTGGACTTCAGCCGCCCCGGCCGGACCTGGCTGCCGGTCCTCGGCGAGGAGCGCTTCCCGGTCTGGGACCTGGTGTCGACCTGGTACCACGAGGGCGTCCCCGGCCACCACCTCCAGCTCGCGCAGTGGGTGTACGTCGCCGACCGGCTCTCCAGCTACCAGGTGAGCCTCGGCGGGGTGAGCGCCAACCTGGAGGGCTGGGCGCTGTACGCCGAGCGCCTGATGGACGAGCTCGGCTACCTCACCGACCCGGGCCACCGGCTGGGCTTCCTCAACGCCCAGATGATGCGGGCGCTGCGGGTCATCGTCGACATCGGCATGCACGTCGGCCTGGACTTCCCGGCGGACTCCCCGTACCGGCCGGGCGAGCCGGTGAGCCCGGAGCACGGGCGGGAGTTCTTCGGCCGGTACTGCGGCCTGTCCGCCGACTTCCTGGACAGCGAGCTGGTCCGCTACCTGGGCATGCCCGGCCAGGCGATCGGCTACAAGCTGGGCGAGCGGGCCTGGCTCCGGGGCCGGGCGGCGGCGCGGGCGGCGCACGAGGCGCGCGGCGAGGAGTTCGACCTCAAGGCCTGGCACATGGCGGCGCTCTCGCAGGGCTCGCTGGGGCTGGACGACCTGGTCGCGGAGCTCTCGGCGCTCTGAGCGGGGCCGTCGGTGCCCTGAGCGGAGCCGTCGGCGCGCCGGAGCGCGTGGTGGGGACCAGGACCCCGGGACTCGGTCGCGAGTCCCGGGGTCCTGGTCCTTTTGTCCGACAAAGGTCGATTTGGTGAGGTTTTTCCTTGCCATTCGCCGACGTCGGCGTTTGGCTGGAAGGCGACTGCGTGACCTCTCCGTACCCCCTCCGGAAGGCTCGACCGTGTCTGCTCAACCCGCCGCCATCGGTCATGGGACCGCCGACAGTCGCCGCTGGTGGGCGCTGACGGTCATCGCCATCGCCCAGCTCATGATCGTCCTCGACATCACCATCGTGAACATCGCGCTGCCGTCGGCCCAACGGGACCTGGGCATCACCGACGCGAACCGG
Source organism: Kitasatospora sp. NPDC059827 (assembly GCF_042731675.1). Taxonomy (NCBI): domain Bacteria; kingdom Bacillati; phylum Actinomycetota; class Actinomycetes; order Kitasatosporales; family Streptomycetaceae; genus Kitasatospora; species Kitasatospora sp. NPDC059827. Next base: position 30,511 of record NZ_JBHWIV010000006.1, read on the forward strand.
CAATGGGTGATCACCGCCTACACCCTCGCCTTCGGCGGCCTGCTGCTGCTCGGCGGCCGGCTGGGCGACCTCTTCGGCCGCAAGCGCGTCTTCATCGTCGGCCTGCTGGGCTTCGCCCTCGCCTCCGCCCTCGGCGGCGCGGCGGTCGACCCGGCCATGCTGTTCGGCGCCCGCGCCCTCCAGGGCGCGTTCGGCGCCCTGCTCGCCCCGTCCGCGCTGGGGCTGCTCTCCACCACCTTCTCCGACCCGAAGGAACGCAGTACGGCCTTCGGCATCTTCGGCGCGATCGCCGGTGGCGGCGCCGCGATCGGCTTCATCGCCGGCGGGCTGCTCACCGAGTACCTGGACTGGCGCTGGTGCCTGTTCGTGAACACCCCGATCGCCGTGGTGACCGCCTTCGCGGCCTTCCGGGTGCTCAACCGCGACCACGTCGAGAAGGGGCGCCGGATCAAGCTGGACCTGCCCGGGGCGCTGCTCGGCTGCGGCGGCCTGCTGGCCATCGTGTTCGGCACCTCCGAGGCCGTCACCCGGGGCTGGAGCGACGGTCTGGTGATCGGCTCGCTGCTGCTGGGCGTGGCGCTGCTCGGGGCGTTCGTCCTGGTCGAGAAGCGCTCCGCGCACCCGCTGCTGCCGATCCACATCGTGGCCGAGCGCAACCGCGGCGGCGGCGCCCTCTCGGTGGGCCTGGCCATGGTCGGCATGTTCGGCCTGTTCCTGTTCCTGACCTACTACATGCAGGCGATCAAGCACTTCTCGCCGGTGGTCTCGGGCGTCTCCTTCCTGCCCATGACGGCGGCCATCATCCTGAGCTCGACCGGCGTCGCGGCCCGGCTGATGACCCGGGTGCCGTCCCGGAACCTGATCACCCCCGGGCTGCTGCTGGCCGCGGGCGGCATGGCCTGGCTGACCCAGATGAAGGTGGACAGCCCGTGGGCCGCCATGGTGCTGCCCTCGGTGCTGCTGATCGGCTTCGGCATGGGCCTGGTGTTCATGCCGGCGATGAGCCTGGCCACCCTCGGGGTCGCCCCGCACGAGGCCGGCGCGGCCTCGGCCACCATCAACTCGGCCCAGCAGGTGGGCGGTTCGCTCGGCACGGCGCTGCTGAACACGATCGCCGCCAGCGCCACCGCGACGTACCTGGCCACCCGGATCACCAGCGATCCGCTGGTGCGGGCCCAGGGTGCGGTGCACGGCTACGTGGTCGCGACCTGGGTCGCGATGGGCGTGCTGCTGCTGGCCGCCCTGGTCGCCTTCCTGATGATCGACCACCGGCCGGCGCCCGCCGAGGCGACCGCCGTTCCGGGCGGCGTGGAGGCGGCGGCGGCCGCACCGGCGGCCGTGGACGGCCGGCCGAGCCCGCGGGCCGCGGCCATGGCCGACGTGAAGGCCAACGTGAAGCCGGCGGCGGAGGTCCGTGCGGAGGCGGGGTCGGACCGGCCGCCGGCCGACTGACCGCGGCGGCGCACCGCAACCCTCGCGCCCCCTCGCTCCCCGGCCACCGCCGGGGGAGCGAGGGGGCGCCGCCGTGCCGCGACGTCCACCGCCCTTCGCCGTCCACGGTCTTCGACGTCCATCCCCTTCGACGTCCACCGCCTTCATCGCAGGGCCCGTTCCGGTTACGCTCCTGCTCCGGTGGGCGCTTTTCTCATCGAGCTCCAAGCCGACGGTAACGAGGCTTCCAGGCTGGGGCGCCATAGTCATTGACCGAACGAGGCGCCACCGACCAGGGCAGGGGAGTCAGGAATGGGCCAGCACAGCCGCGAGAGGTCGCGCCGTCACCGTCTGCTCGCCCCCTCGCTGTTCACCGCGCTGGCGGCCCTCGTGGTGGCCGCCGTGCTGGCCGGGACGCACGGATTCAGCCTGTCCGACGCGACGGCCGCCGGGAAGGTGGCCCGCAGCACCCGGGCCGTCGTCCCGGAGCAGGCCACCGCCACCGCGGCGCCGGCCTCGCCCGGCCCGGCCGCGGACACCACCCCGAGCGCGACCCCGACCCCGACGGACACCCCGACGCCCACCGGGACACCGACCGGGACGCCGACCGCGACGGACACCCCGACGGCCCCCGCCCCGACCACGCCCGCCGCACCCGACGTGCGCAGCGCCGCGCTCGGCAGGACCGCCGCCGCCCCCGCCGACGACCGGGAGTCCTCCACCGTCGGCGCCCTGTTCAGCGGCCCGGTCGGGCCCGGCAACCACTTCTGCACCGCCAGCGTGCTGCACAGCGCCACCGGCAACCTGCTGCTGACCGCCGCGCACTGCGTCAGCAGCCCCGGCGGGGTGACCTTCGCCCCCGGCTACCGGGACGGCTCCGCGCCGTACGGCACCTGGCAGGTGACGGCGGTCCACACGGCGAGCGGCTGGTCCCAGGACGGCGACGTGGACGAGGACTTCGCGATCCTGGAGACCGCCCCCAGCAACGGCCGCAACGTCGAGGACGTGGTCGGCGGCAACAAGCTCGGCACCGACGAGTCCTTCGGCGCGACCGTCCGCCTCTACGGCTACCCGGCCGGCGCCGAGACGCCCAGCCTCTGCACCAACACCACCGCCCAGCAGAGCGCCTACCAGCGGGTGATCGACTGCCCGGCGTACCCGTCCGGCACCAGCGGCGGCCCCTGGATCAACACCGCGACCGGGGACGTGGTCGGCGCGATCGGCGGCTACCAGCAGGGCGGCGACAGCGACGACACCTCGTACAGCGCCTACTTCGACCACACCATCGCGACCCTCTACACCCAGGTCGAGGGCAGCGCCCCCTGACCCGACGGGTCCGGGTCCCTCCCCCCGGGGCCCGGGCCCGTCGGCGCCCCGTCCGGGGCGTCCGCGCCCGGACATGACGAAGGCCCAGATCCGTGGATCAACTCCACTGATCTGGGCCTCTATTGCACTTCCTGCGAAGTGCCCCCGGTAGGATTCGAACCTACGCACCCGCCTCCGGAGGGCGGTGCTCTATCCCCTGAGCTACGGGGGCCGGTTGGCCTGTCGGTCACTCGCGCGTTCCGACGGGATGAACACTACCAGGCTTCCAGCAGGGTCCGTGCACGGGTTTCCGGAAAGATCGTCGGGGCGCCGGGCGGCCGCCCGGCGGGCGGAAGTGCCCAAAGGCCGGACGGGGCGGCGGGGCCGCCGATACCCTCGGTGAGGTGTCGGTCGTGTCCGGGCGGGTCCTCGTGGTGGACGACAGCGAGGTGATCCGCCAGCTGATCAGGGTCAACCTGGAGCTCGAGGGCTTCGAGGTGGTGACCGCCGCCGACGGTGCCGAGTGCCTGGAGGTCGTCCGCCGGGTGAAGCCCGACGTGGTGACGCTGGACGTGGTGATGCCGCGGCTGGACGGCCTGCGGACGGCGGCCCGGCTGCGCGCGACCCCGGACACCAGCAGGCTGCCGATCGCGATCGTGAGCGCCTGCACCCCGGCGGACCTCGATCTGGGGGAGGCGGTCGGGGTGGACGGCTACCTCGGCAAGCCCTTCGACCCCGCCGACCTGGTGGCCCTGGTCCGGCGCCTGATGCCGGCCGCGGAACGGCCCGCCGGGTTTCGCCCTGAGCGAACAGGGCGTGCGGATCGCGGCTGACACCCCAGGGGGCGCCGTCCTGCGGCGTCTCAACCGGCAAACCGGGTGGCGGGCGGGTACCCCGTCTCGCCTACGCTTGGCGTCGTGACCCCCGCAGACCTTTCCCAGGCAATCCAGGCCGCAGTGAGCTCCGCCGTCGAGGCGGGCGAGCTGGCCGTCGCCGTGCCCGAGCACGTGACGGTCGAGCGGCCCAAGAACCGGGACCACGGCGACTACGCGACGAACGTGGCCCTCCAGCTCGCCAAGGCGGCCGGCAAGCCGCCGCGAGCCGTTGCCGAGGCCCTGGCCGAGCGCCTGCGAGGGATCACCGGCGTCGCCAAGGTCGACATCGCCGGTCCGGGCTTCCTGAACATCACCCTGGACACCGCCACCGCCGGTGCGCTCGCCCGCACCGTCGTCGAGGCGGGCGAGGCCTACGGCCGCAACGAGGCCCTCAAGGGCCTCAAGATCAACCTGGAGTTCGTCTCCGCCAACCCCACCGGCCCGATCCACATCGGCGGCGTCCGCTGGGCCGCCGTCGGCGACTCGCTGGCGCGCGTGCTGCGGGCCTCCGGCGCCGACGTCACCACCGAGTACTACCTCAACGACGCCGGCGTGCAGATCAGCAAGTTCGCCGCCTCGCTCCAGGCCGCCGCGAACGGCCGCGAGGTGCCCGAGGGCGGCTACGTCGGCGAGTACATCGTCGACATCGCCAAGGCGCTCACCGACGCGATCCCGGGCGTGCTCGACCTGCCCGAGGCCGAGCAGCTGGAGGTCTTCCGCACCGAGGGCCTCAAGCTCATGGTGGCCGAGATCAAGCGCTCGATGGACGAGTTCGGCACCCACTTCGACGTGTGGTTCTCGGAGAAGACGCTGCACGACTCGGGCGCCGTCGAGAAGGCCATCGAGCGGCTGCGCGAGCAGGGCCACGTCTTCGACAAGGACGGCGCGGTCTTCCTGCGCACCACCGACTTCGGTGACGACAAGGACCGCGTCCTGATCAAGGCCGACGGCGACAAGACCTACTTCGCCGCCGACGCCGCGTACTACCTGTCCAAGCGGGACCGCGGCGCCGAGGTCGCGCTCTACATGCTGGGCGCCGACCACCACGGCTACGTCAACCGCCTCAAGGCCATCGCGGCCTGCGCGGGCGACGACATGGACCGCAACATCGAGGTGAAGATCGGCCAGTTCGTGAAGATGCTTCGCGACGGCGAAGAGGTCCGCATGTCCAAGCGGGCCGGCAACATCATCACGATCGACGACGTGGTCGACTGGATCGGCGTCGACGCCGCCCGCTACACCCTGGCGCGCTCCTCCACGGACTCGACGATCACGCTCGACATCAACATCCTGACGAGCCAGACCAACGAGAACCGGGTCTTCTACGTCCAGTACGCCCACGCCCGGATGTCCTCGCTCCAGCGCAAGGCCGCCGACCTGGGCATCACGCGCTCGGCGGACTTCAAACCGGAGCTGCTGGGCACGGAGTGGGAGAACGAGCTGCTCGGTCAGCTCGCCGCGTTCCCCGAAGTCCTGGCCGACGCCGGCCAGTTCCGCCAGCCGCACCGGGTCGCCGTGTACCTGGAGACCCTGGCCGGCGCGTACCACCGCTTCTGGGACAACTGCCAGGTCCTGCCCAAGGGCGACCAGGAGGTCACCGACCTCACGCACGCCCGCCTCTGGCTGGTCGAGGCGACGCGCACCGTGCTCGCCAACGGCCTCACGCTCCTGGGCGTGACGGCGCCCGAGCGGATGTAAGCACCACCCCCAAGCGCACAGCGGGGGCGGCTGACGGTCAACGAGGACCGTCGCCGCCCCTCGCCATAGGTCTCGAAGGACTTCGGACAATGAGTCGTTCCGCACACCCCGCAGGCCCCCGCCACGGTGACGTCCTGCCCGAGGGCCACTACCAGGCCCCGCCGGCCGATCTGAACGCGCTCGACCCCAAGGTCTGGTCGCGCACCGTCGCCCGCGACGCCGAGGGCGTGGCCACCGTCGGCGGGATCGACGTCAAGCGGCTGGCGGCCGAGTTCGGCACCCCGGCCTACGTGCTGGACGAGGAGGACTTCCGCAGCCGGGCCCGCGCCTGGCGGGACGCCTTCGGCACCGACGCGGACGTCTACTACGCCGGCAAGGCCTTCCTCTCCAAGGCGGTCGTGCGCTGGCTGCACGAGGAGGGCCTCAACCTCGACGTGTGCAGCGCCGGGGAGTTGGCGGTGGCGCTGGCCGCCGGGATGCCGGCGGAGCGGATCGCGCTGCACGGCAACAACAAGTCGGTGGACGAGTTGGAGCACGCCGTGAAGACCGGCGTCGGCCACATCGTGGTCGACTCCTACGCGGAGATCGAGCGGCTGGCCGCGATCGCCGCCCGCCAGGGCGTGCGCCAGCAGGTGCTGATCCGGATCACCGTCGGCGTCGAGGCGCACACCCACGAGTTCATCGCCACGGCGCACGAGGACCAGAAGTTCGGCCTGTCCCTCACCGGGGGAGCGGCCGCCGAGGCGGTGCGCCGGGTGCTCGGCCACGACAGCCTGGAGCTGCGCGGCATCCACTCGCACATCGGCTCGCAGATCTTCGACATGGCGGGCTTCGAGGTCGCCGCCCGCCGGGTGGTCGGCCTGCTGGCCGGGATCCGCGACGAGCACGGCGTCGAGCTGCCCGAGATCGACCTGGGCGGCGGCCTGGGCATCGCCTACACCAGCGAGGACGACCCGCGCGAGCCCGCCGAGATCGCCGCCGCCCTGGCCGAGATCGTCCGCCGGGAGTGCGCGGCCGCCGACCTGAACGCCCCCCGGCTGAGCGTGGAGCCGGGCCGGGCGATCGTCGGCCCGACGGCGTTCACGCTGTACGAGGTCGGCACGGTCAAGCCGCTGGAGGGCCTGCGCACCTACGTCAGCGTGGACGGCGGGATGTCCGACAACATCCGCACCGCGCTGTACGACGCCGAGTACTCGGTGGCCCTGGTGTCGCGCACCAGCGACGCCGAGCCGATGCTGGTGCGGGTGGTCGGAAAGCACTGCGAGTCCGGTGACATCGTCGTCCGGGACGCCTTCCTGCCGTCCGACCTGGCCCCGGGCGACCTGGTCGCGGTGCCCGCCACCGGCGCCTACTGCCGCTCGATGGCGAGCAACTACAACCACGCCCTCAGGCCTCCGGTGCTCGCCGTCAAGGACGGCGCGGCCCGGGTGATCGTCCGGCGCGAGACGGAGGAGGATCTCCTGCGCCTGGATATCGGATGACGAAATTCTCGTCTCAGATCATGGAACGACCGTAGATCCGTGCGGAAAGTCCCCGAGACTGGTACGGACCGAAGTGACCGGCGGCCCCTGAAAACCGCCGGAAATACCGAAGCACGAAGAATGCAGAGCGGAGTCGGATGATGCGTACGCGCCCGCTGAAGGTGGCGTTGCTGGGTTGTGGTGTGGTGGGCTCCGAGGTGGCGCGCATCATGACGACGACGGCCGACGACCTCGCCGCTCGCATCGGTGCCCCGGTCGAGCTCGCCGGGATCGCGGTCCGCCGGGCCGGCCGGGTGCGCCCCGGGGTGCCCGAGCACCTGATCACCACCGACGCCGAGGCCTTGGTGGGCCGCGGCGACATCGACGTCGTGGTCGAGGTGGTGGGCGGCATCGAGCCGTCCAAATCGCTGCTCCTGTCCGCCTTCGCGAAGGGCGCCTCGGTGGTCAGCGCCAACAAGGCGCTGCTCGCCAAGGACGGCACCGAGCTGCACGCGGCGGCCGCCGCGGCCGGCGTGGACCTGTACTACGAGGCCGCGGTGGCGGGCGCGATCCCGCTGCTGCGCCCGCTGCGCGAGTCCCTCGCGGGGGACAAGGTCAACCGGGTGCTGGGCATCGTCAACGGCACCACCAACTTCATCCTCGACAAGATGGACACCACCGGCGCCGGCTACTCGGAGGCGCTGGAGGAGGCCACCGCGCTCGGCTACGCCGAGGCGGACCCGACGGCCGACGTCGAGGGCTTCGACGCCGCCGCCAAGGCCGCCATCCTGGCCGGGATCGCGTTCCACACCGAGGTCACCGCGGCGGACGTCTACCGCGAGGGCATCACCGAGGTGACCGCCGCCGACATCGCCTCCGCCAAGGCGATGGGCTGCGTGGTCAAGCTGCTGGCGATCTGCGAGCGGGCCGCCGACGGCGCGTCCGTCACCGCGCGGGTCCACCCGGCGATGATCCCGCTCTCGCACCCGCTGGCGTCCGTCCGCGAGGCGTACAACGCGGTGTTCGTCGAGGCCGAGGCGGCCGGCCGGCTGATGTTCTACGGCCCGGGCGCGGGCGGCTCGCCGACCGCCTCCGCGGTGCTCGGCGACCTGGTCGCGGTCTGCCGCAACAAGCTGGCCGGGTCCACCGGCCCCGGTGACTCCGTGTACACGCAGCTGCCCGCCAAGCCGATGGACGAGGTGGTCACCCGCTACCACGTCAGCCTGGACGTGGACGACCGTGCGGGCGTGCTCGCCCAGGTCGCGTCCGTCTTCGCCGAGCACGGCGTCTCCATCGACACCGTGCGCCAGCAGGGCCGCGACGGCGACGCCTCGCTCGTCGTGGTCACCCACCGTGCCACCGACGCCGCGCTGTCGGCGACGGTCGACAAGCTCCGCGCGCTGGACAGCGTGCGGGACGTGGCCAGCATCATGCGGGTCGAAGGGGAATAAGGAACCAGCCATGAACGCCGTTGCCGAGAACGTCGTCCGAGGCGCGCACACCCACCAGTGGCGCGGCCTGATCGAGGAGTACCGGGACCGCCTGCCGGTCACCGCGGCCACCCCGGTGGTCACCCTGCTGGAGGGCGGCACGCCCCTGGTACCGGCCCAGGTGCTCTCCGAGCGCACCGGCTGCGAGGTCTACCTCAAGGTCGAGGGCGCCAACCCGACCGGTTCCTTCAAGGACCGCGGGATGACGATGGCCATCTCCAAGGCCAAGGAGGAGGGCGCCCAGGCCGTCATCTGCGCCTCCACCGGCAACACCTCGGCCTCCGCCGCCGCCTACGCGGTGCGGGCCGGGATGGTCTCCGCCGTGCTCGTCCCGCAGGGCAAGATCGCCCTGGGCAAGATGGGCCAGGCGCTGGTGCACGGCGCGAAGATCCTCCAGGTCGACGGGAACTTCGACGACTGCCTGACGCTCGCCCGCGAACTGTCCGAGAAGTACCCGGTGGCGCTGGTCAACTCGGTGAACCCGGTGCGGATCGAGGGCCAGAAGACGGCGGCCTTCGAGATCGTCGACATGCTCGGCGACGCCCCGGACATCCACGTCCTGCCGGTCGGCAACGCGGGCAACATCACCGCCTACTGGAAGGGCTACCGGGAGTACGCCGCCGACGGGATGGCCGCCCGCACCCCGCGGATGTGGGGCTTCCAGGCCGCCGGCTCGGCCCCGATCGTGGACGGCGCGCCCGTCCTCAAGCCGCAGACCATCGCCACCGCGATCCGGATCGGCAACCCGGCCTCCTGGGACTTCGCGCTCGCCGCGCGGGACGAGTCCGGCGGCCTCATCGACAAGGTGACGGATCGTCAGATCCTCGCCGCCTACCGGCTGTTGGCCGCGCAGGAGGGCGTCTTCGTGGAGCCCGCCTCGGCCGCCTCGGTGGCCGGCCTGCTGGCCAAGGCGGAGGCCGGACTGGTCGACCCGGGCCAGCGGATCGTCTGCACGGTGACCGGCAACGGCCTCAAGGACCCGGACTGGGCGGTGGCCGGCGCGCCGCAGCCGCAGGTCGTCCCGGTCGACCCGGAGGCCGCGGCCCAGCGGCTCGGACTGCTGGACTGACGGCGGGGCCTGACAGTTCGACGGGCCGACCCTTTCGGGGGTCGGCCCGTCACAGTTCTCCGGTGACACTTTTGTGTCAATTCCGCTGCGCATTCCGATCCGATTCCACCCCACTCCCTGACCGCGGGGGGTGCGCATTCCGGCCAGAACCGGCAACACACCAGATCGAAGGCCCACGGGGTGTACCACTGGGGAACCTCTCTTCGATACTCTGGGACCGGCCGTGTGGCACATGCCCCGGGCCCGTCCTGGTACGGGCCGCGCCGACGACAGCGACCGCCAGGCCCGAGAGGCCGCGGCCCTTTCCCCACCTCGCACCGACGACGCGCTCCGCGCCGCCCGATTTCCCCAGGAGAGTCCACCGCATGGCCGGTCCTGCGTTCCGTGCCGCCGCCGTCCGGGTCCGGGTTCCCGCGACCAGCGCCAACCTCGGCCCGGGCTTCGATGCCTTCGGGCTCGCGCTGGGCCTGTACGACGACGTCGTCGTCCGGGTCTCCGACTCCGGCCTCTCCGTCGACATCGCCGGCGAGGGCGCGCAGACGCTGCCGCGGGACGAGCGCCACCTGCTGGTCCGCTCGATGCGGGCCGCCTTCGACCGGCTCGGCGGTCAGCCGCGCGGCCTCGAAGTGGTCTGTGCCAACCGGATACCGCACGGCCGTGGCCTGGGCTCCTCCTCGGCCGCCATCTGCGCCGGGATCGTGGCCGCCCGCGCCGTCACCATCGGCGGCCCGTCCGCGCTGGACGACGACGCGCTGCTGGCCCTCGCCTCCGAGCTGGAGGGCCACCCGGACAACGTCGCGGCCTGCCTGCGCGGCAACTTCACCATCGCCTGGACCGACGAGGAGTCGGCCAAGGCGGTCGCCCTGGAGCCCTCCGCGCAGGTCGTCCCGGTGGTGTTCGTGCCGGCCGGCGAGGTGCTCACCGAGACCGCCCGCGGCCTGCTGCCGAAGACCGTCCCGCTGGCCGACGCCGCCGTCAACGCGGGCCGCTCCGCCCTGCTGGTGGAGGCCCTGACCAGGCGCCCCGAACTGCTCCTCGCCGCCACCGAGGACCGGCTGCACCAGGACTACCGCTCCTCCGCCATGCCGGACAGCGCCGCGCTGGTCGGCGCGCTGCGCGCGGAGGGCGTCCCCGCGGTCATCTCCGGGGCCGGCCCGACCGTGCTGGCGCTCACCGACGAGGCGGGCGTCGACAAGGTGCTCTCCTTCGCCGGGCACCACGGCCACGGCGGCGACCCGGCGTTCGCCGCGCACCGGCTCGACGTCGACCGCACCGGGGCCACCGTGCTCCCACTGGGCGTCTGAGCTGCCGGTTCGGCCCGGCGCAGAGCCGGGCCGTCCGGACACGATTGGCAAGCTCGAGGTCGGGGAATGTCTGAGGGGGTCGGTAGTGTTAACCTCATTGCTGCACCAGGTGCCCTCCGGGGCTAGGTGCGCCGCGTCCCGATCCCAGCGTTCCACTGCCGTGGAACCGCCGCGAGGTCCGGGGCGACGATTCTCCGGGAGCCCACCGCAGCGCGTACGCAGCCTGCCTGCGCGACAAGCGGTCGCATCCCGAAGCCGTGACGGCACCTGACTCCCACCCGCGGCCTCCCACTAGGGGCCAGGACGGGCGGAGCGCGGGCCACCGTCACGCGACGGGGGCCCGGGATTCGCAGGCAGCGTGGGCGCAACGCCCTCTGGGGAGGTCGACACACGACCGGCCCACGCGCCACCTCAGCACCACCGTGCTTCACGCACCGCACCTCGCAGCTCTCCCTCGACGGGCTCCCGCCATTCGAGGGATCACCGCCTCGGACCGACGCAGTCGAGCGTTGGTCAGGACAGCACAACCGGTCGCCGAGCCAGACAGGCCGACGTCCGCTCCAGGGAAGGACCCTTAGTGAGCGACTCCACCGATCTGATGGGCGCGCGCCCGGACGCCGAAGCGTCGGACGCGACCGCCGCCCCCGCTGCCCCGGCTCGCCGCCGCCGCAGTGCCGCCGCGGGCCTGGACGGCATGGTCCTCGCCGAGCTGCAGAAGCTCGCCGCGGACCTGGGCATCACCGGTACCGGACGCATGCGCAAGAGCCAGCTGATCGAGACCATCAAGGAGAAGAGCGGCGGGGACCCGCTGCTCGCCGCCGGTGGCGCCCCGGCCGCCAAGCGCACCGCCGCCAAGGCGGACGCCGAGGCCCCGGCCGAGAAGCCGGCCCGCCGCACCAAGGCCGCCGCCGCCGCTGCCGCGGCCCCGGCCGCCGAGCCGCAGGCCCAGATCGAGATCCCGGTCCAGGCCGCCGCCGAGACCGCCGCGCCGGCCCGTGCCGAGCGCACCCGCCGCCGCGCCACCTCGGCCGCCGGCGCCCCGACCGCGCCCGTCGCGGCCGCGGAGGCCGCCGCCGAGGCCGCCACCGTCGCGGTGGCCGAGCCCAAGCAGGCCGACCGTCCGGCCGAGACCCGCGCCTTCGAGGGCCGCGAGGAGGGTCGCGAGACCCGTCGCGACCGCCGCGAGCGCCGTGACCGCCGGGACGGCGGCGAGCGTACGGAGCGCACCGAGCGCACCGAGCGTCAGGACGCCGGCGAGGCCCAGGCCGGGCAGGACGCCGACGGCCGCGAGTCGCGTCGCGACCGCCGCAACCGCCGCGAGCGCACCGACCGCCAGGGCCAGCAGGGCCAGCAGCAGGCCCAGGGCGACGGCCAGCAGCGCCGCGAGGGCGGCCAGGGCCAGCAGGCCCAGCAGCCGCAGGTCCAGCAGGGCGGCTACGACGACGACGAGTTCGGCGACGGCCGTCGCGGCCGTCGGGGCCGTTACCGCGACCGTCGGGGCCGTCGCGGCCGTGACGGCTTCGAGGCCGGTCCGGCGGTCGACACGCAGATCGGCGACGACGACGTCCTGATCCCGGTCGCGGGCATCCTCGACATCCTCGACAACTACGCCTTCGTGCGCACCTCCGGCTACCTGCCGGGCCAGAACGACGTCTACGTCTCGCTCGCCCAGGTCCGCAAGAACGGCCTGCGCAAGGGTGACGCGATCACCGGTGCCGTGCGCCAGCCGCGCGAGGGCGAGCGCCGCGAGAAGTTCAACGCCATGGTGCGGCTGGACTCCGTCAACGGCATGGACCCGGAGACCGGCCGCGGCCGCCCCGAGTTCAACAAGCTCACCCCGCTGTACCCGCAGGAGCGGCTGCGCCTGGAGACCGACCCGGGCGTGCTGACCACCCGGATCATCGACCTGGTGTCGCCGATCGGCAAGGGCCAGCGCGGTCTGATCGTCGCGCCGCCGAAGACCGGTAAGACCATGGTGCTCCAGGCGGTCGCCAACGCGATCACCCACAACAACCCCGAGTGCCACCTGATGGTCGTCCTGGTCGACGAGCGTCCGGAAGAGGTCACCGACATGCAGCGGTCGGTCAAGGGCGAGGTCATCTCCTCGACCTTCGACCGTCCGGCCGAGGACCACACCACCGTCGCCGAGCTGGCCATCGAGCGCGCCAAGCGCCTGGTCGAGCTGGGCCACGACGTGGTCATCCTGCTGGACTCGATCACCCGCCTGGGCCGCGCCTACAACCTGGCGGCGCCGGCCTCCGGCCGCATCCTGTCCGGTGGTGTCGACTCGACCGCGCTGTACCCGCCGAAGAAGTTCTTCGGTGCCGCGCGCAACATCGAGAACGGCGGCTCGCTGACCATCCTGGCCACCGCGCTGGTCGAGACCGGCTCGCGGATGGACGAGGTGATCTTCGAGGAGTTCAAGGGCACCGGCAACATGGAGCTCAAGCTCGACCGGAAGCTCTCGGACAAGCGCATCTTCCCGGCCGTCGACGTGGACGCCTCCAGCACCCGCAAGGAGGAGATCCTGCTCGGCAGCGAGGAGCTGGCCATCGTCTGGAAGCTGCGCCGGGTGCTGCACGCGCTCGACTCGCAGCAGGCGATCGAGCTGCTCCTGGACAAGATGAAGCAGACCAAGAGCAACGCCGAGTTCCTGATGCAGATCGCCAAGACCACCCCCGGTTCGGGCGACTGACCGTAGGCGGACTCCGCTGCACAGCACGGAACCCCGGATCGCGCGAGCGGTCCGGGGTTCCGTGCGTTCATGGCCGCTTTGTTCCAGAGTTGGGACAGCTTGGGACTATTTGATCTTCTTGTCCGATTTACTCTGGACCGTATGGCCGAGCACAAGAGGGTCCCGAGTCGCCGCCGCAAGGTCCTGCGGTGGTCCGCCTGCGCGGTCGCCGCGCTCGTCGTCGCCGGCGGCGGCGCGGGGGCGTACGCGTACCTGAAGCTCAACGGCAACATCAAGAGCGTCGACATCGACTCCCGCCTCGGCGAGGCGCGGCCCCCGGCCGCCACCGACGGCTCCTTCAACATCCTGGTGCTGGGCTCCGACTCGCGGGTCGGCGAGAACGGCGACCTGGCCGGCGGGGACACCGGCGACTCCGCCCGCTCCGACACCGCGATGGTGGTCCACGTCTACCAGGACCACTCCAGGGCCTCGATCGTCTCGATCCCGCGCGACACCCTGGTCGACCGCCCGCAGTGCACCGACGGCGCCGGCAAGGCCGTCCCGGCGGCCAAGCGCGCGATGTACAACAGCGCCTTCGAGGCGGGCGGCGCGACCTGCGCCGTCAAGACCACCGAGCAGCTCACCGGGCTGCGGATGGACCACTACCTCCAGGTGGACTTCGCCGGCTTCGCCCGGGTCGTGGACGCGATAGGCGGGGCCACCGTGACGACCACGGTGGCCATCCACGACAAGGACAGCGGGCTCGACCTGCCGGCCGGCGAGCACCACCTGGACGGGCAGCAGGCGCTGGCCTTCGTGCGCACCCGGCACGGTGTCGGCGACGGCAGCGACCTCGGCCGGATCGAGCTGCAGAAGCAGATGGTCAAGTCGCTGCTCCAGCAGGCCGGCGGGATCGGACTGTTCTCCAACCCGGTCAAGCTGTGGTCGATCGGCGACACCATGACCAAGAGCGTCACCACCGACTCCGCGCTCGGTTCGGTGAACTCCCTGGTCGGGCTGGTGCAGGAGCTCAAGGGGATCGGGCCGGACCAGCTGTCCATGGTCACCCTGCCGGTGGTGACCGCGCCCAGCGACCCCAACCGGGTGGTCGAGCAGCAGCCGCAGGCCGGGAACGTCTGGGCGGCGCTCAAGGCCGACCGGCCCCTCCCGCAGGCGGTCGTCTCGGCCCAGCCGGAGAACCCCGCCCAGGCGGCCCCCACGGCCCCGGCGGCGGGCGCCGCCGGGCCGTCCGTGAAACCGTCCGTGAAGTCGTCCTCGCAGCCCACCGCGAAGGCCTCCGCCGTCCGCTGAGCCGCCGGCCCGCCCGCGCCCGCGCCACCGTCCGGGAGGCCGGTCCGAAGCATCCGGAATGTCCCCCGGAATAAGCCGCGGCGGGCCCCGGTTTGGGAAGATGCGGCCGGTCCTGGCAGACTGGTCCGTCGGTCCCGGTTCACGTGCGGCATTCCCAGCCGCCGACCCGGTGCCCTCCCGAAAACTAGGAGAACCCCTTGAAGTCCAACGTTCACCCGGAGTACGTGGTCACCAACGTGACCTGCACCTGCGGCGCCGAGTTCACCACCCGCTCGACCGAGACCAGCGGCGTGATTCGCGCCGAGGTCTGCTCGCAGTGCCACCCGTTCTACACCGGCAAGCAGAAGATCCTCGACACCGGTGGCCGCGTGGCCCGCTTCGAGGCCCGCTTCGGCAAGCAGCACAGCGCGAAGGCCTAGCGCTCCCTCGGCGCCGGTTCCCGGTGCCCCCGTACTCGTTGTCGGGGGCGCTGGGGGCCGGCGCCGTTCGCGTCCCAGCGCGTACCGCACAGCTCCGCACAGCTCCGCCCTCCGCACAGCTCCGCCCTCCGCACAGCTCCGCCCTCCGCACGATCCGAGTCACCGGGAAGAAGGCCACCCCATGTTCGAGGCAGTCGAAGAGCTCCTCGTCGAGCACGCCGACCTCGAAACGAGGCTGGCCGACCCGTCCGTCCACGCGGACCAGAACAACGCCCGCAAGCTGGCCAAGCGGTACGCCGAGCTGACCCCGATCACCCGGGTGTACCGGCAGTGGCGGCAGGCCGGCGAGGACATCGAGGCCGCGCGCGAACTCGCCGCCGAGGAGCCGGAGTTCCTCTCCGAGGTGAAGGAGTCCGAGGCGCGCCGCGACGAGCTGACCGAGGAACTGCGGCTGCTGCTCGTCCCGCGCGACCCGAGCGACGACAAGGACGTCATCCTGGAGATCAAGGCGGGTGAGGGCGGCGAGGAGTCCGCGCTGTTCGCCGGCGACCTGCTCCGGATGTACCTGCGCTACGCCGAGCGGATCGGCTGGAAGACCGAGATCATCGACTCCAACGAGTCCGACCTCGGCGGCTACAAGGACGTCTCGGTCGCCGTGAAGACCAAGGGCAACAGCGAGCCCGGCCAGGGCGTCTGGGCCCGGTTGAAGTACGAGGGCGGCGTGCACCGCGTGCAGCGCGTCCCCGCCACCGAGTCGCAGGGCCGCATCCACACCTCCGCGGCGGGCGTGCTGGTCACCCCCGAGGCGGAGGAGGTCGAGGTCGAGATCGTCGCGAACGACCTGCGGATCGACGTCTACCGCTCCTCCGGCCCCGGCGGCCAGTCGGTCAACACCACCGACTCGGCGGTCCGGATCACCCACCTGCCGACCGGTATCGTGGCGTCCTGCCAGAACGAGAAGAGCCAGCTGCAGAACAAGGAGCAGGCGATGCGCATCCTGCGTTCGCGGCTGCTGGCCGCCGCGCAGGAGGAGGCCGAGCGGGAGGCCTCGGACGCGCGTCGCAGCCAGGTCCGCACGGTGGACCGCTCCGAGCGGATCCGGACGTACAACTACCCGGAGAACCGCATCTCGGACCACCGCACGGGGTTCAAGTCGTACAACCTGGACCAGGTCCTGGACGGCGACCTGAACGCCGTGATCCAGTCCTGCGTCGACAAGGACGCGGCGGCCAAGCTCGCCGCGGCCCAAGAGAACTGAGACCGGCGCGCCCCAGCCCGACGCAAGACCGGAGCCGGAGCGCAGAAACATGAGGTCGTACGGATGAACCTGCTGCTCGCCGAGGTGGCCCAGGCCACCCAGCGGTTGGCCGCGGCCGGCGTGCCGTCGCCGCGCTTCGACGCGGAGGAACTCGCCGCCTACGTCCACAACGTCAAGCGCAGCCAGCTGCACACCGTGCAGGACGCCGACTTCGACGCCCGCTACTGGGAGGCGGTCTCGCGCCGCGAGGCCCGCGAGCCGCTGCAGCACATCACCGGGCGGGCATTCTTCCGCTACCTCGAACTGGCGGTCGGCCCCGGGGTGTTCGTGCCCCGGCCGGAGACCGAGACGGTCGTCGAGTGGGCCATAGACGCCGTGCGCGACATGGACGTCGCCGAGCCGCTGGTGGTCGACCTGTGCTCCGGCTCCGGCGCCATCGCGCTCGCCCTGGCCCAGGAGCTGCCGCGCTCGACCGTGCACGCCTTCGAGCTGGACGAGGGGGCGCTGGAGTACACCCGGCGCAACATCGAGGCCAGCCCGGACCGCGCCCGGGTCACCCTGCACGCCGGTGACGCCACCAAGGCCTTCGAGGACGACCGCTCCTGGGACGGCCGCTTCGACCTGGTGATCTCCAACCCGCCGTACATCCCGCTCACCGAGTGGGAGTACGTCGCGCCGGAGGCCCGCGACCACGACCCGCAGATGTCCCTGTTCTCCGGCGAGGACGGCCTGGACACCATCCGCGGCATCGAGCGGGTGGCCGCCCGGCTGCTGCGCCCGGGCGGTGCGGTGGTGATCGAGCACGCCGACCAGCAGGGCGGCCAGGTGCCGTGGATCTTCAACGAGGAACGCGGGTGGACGGACACCGCCGACCACCGCGACCTGAACAACCGACCGCGCTTCACAACCGCCCGAAGGGTCGGGTTGTGAACGATCGAGCACAGCACGACCGCCCGAAGGGTCGCGCTGTGAAGCTCGCCGTGAACGTCATGAGCCTTTCCGGAAGGGGACCGCACCGATGAGCCGCCGCTACGACTGTGCCGACGCCGGGGACCGCGCCACCGGCCTGCGGGAGGCCGCATCGGCCATCCGCCGCGGCGAACTCGTCGTGCTGCCCACCGACACCCTGTACGGGGTCGGTGCGGACGCCTTCTCCCCGGAGGCCGTCGGCGAGCTGCTGGCCGCCAAGGGCCGTGGCCGCAACATGCCCTCGCCCGTCCTGGTCGGCTCGCCGACCACCCTGCACGGCCTGGTCACCGACTTCTCGGAGCAGGCCTGGGAACTGGTCGACGCGTTCTGGCCCGGCGGTCTCACCCTGGTCGCCAAGCACCAGCCCTCGCTGCGCTGGGACCTCGGCGAGACCCGCGGCACCGTCGCGGTCCGGATGCCGCTGCACCCGGTCGCCATCGAGCTGCTGAACAGCACCGGCCCGCTCGCGGTCTCCAGCGCCAACAAGACCGGCGGCCCGTCCCCGGCGACCTGTGACGAGGCGCAGACCCAGCTGGGCGACGCGATCTCGGTCTACCTGGACGGTGGCAGGGCCGACCACGCCACCGCCTCGTCCATCGTCGACGTGACCGGCAAGGTGCCCGTGCTCCTGCGGGCCGGGGCGATCAGCATCGAGCAGCTGAGGGAGGTCGTCCCCGACCTGGAGGCCGGAAGTTGACACCCACCGCCTCGCTCCATGACGGGCCCGGCATAGCGCCGTACCTGAGCGTGGGTCCCAGGCCGCTGGACCACTTCCGGATCCTGTTCGTCTGTACGGGGAACATCTGCCGCTCGCCGATAGCCGAGCGGCTCACCCGGCGTGAGCTGGACACCCGGCTGAGTCCCCGGGTGGCCGGGCGGATTCTGGTGGAGAGCGCCGGCACCTGGGGCCACGTGGGGGCGCCGATGGAGGACCACGCGGCGACCGTGCTCGACGAGTACGGCGCCGACAGCGGTGGCTTCACCGGCCGGGAACTGCTGGACGAGCACGTGGTCGAGGCCGACCTGGTGCTGACCGCGACCCTGGACCACCGCGCCCAGGTGATCTCGATGGGCCACGAGGCGGGCCTGCGCACCTTCACGATGAAGGAGTTCACCCGGCTGGTCCGGACGATCGACCCGGGCACCCTGCCCGACCCGCGCCGCGGCGCCGACGTCACCGAGCGGGCCCGCGCCCTGGTGCGGGCCGCCGCCGCGCTGCGCGGCTGGCTGCTGGCCGCGACCCCGGAGTCCGACGAGGTGGACGACCCGTACGGCGCTCCGATCGGCATGTTCCGCAACTGCGGCGAGGAGATATTCCACGCGGTCGACCCGGTGGTCACCGCGCTGACGGGCGTTCCCGCGCCGCGCTGACGCGCCCGAGCGAGCCGCCCGAGCCGAGCGCCGGATAACGGGGCCGAACGGCCCCTTCTCGGCGGGCCGTACGGGGGCGACGGTCCTACGCTGGGGGCACCGTCCCTGCCGCGCCCGGGAGCCCTGCCATGACCGTCACCGATGCCGCGACCGGCTCGACCACGACGACGGGGCGCCCCTGGGCGTCCGAGGCGCTGCACCGGGCGGATCCGCAGATCGCCGACCTGCTGGCCGCCGAGTCCGAGCGGCGCGCCGAAACGATCCAGCTGCTGGCGGGGGAGAACCTCACCACGCCCGCCGTGCTGGCCGCGCTGACCGGGCCGCTGATCGACAAGTACGCCGAGGGCTACCCCGGCCGCCGGCACCACACCGGGTGCGCGCTGGCGGACGCCGCGGAGCTGCTGGCGATCGACCGGGCCCGCGCGCTGTTCGCCGCGCCGCACGCCAACGTCCAGCCCCGCTCGGCGACTTCGGCGATGCTCGCGGCCTACGCGGCGCTGCTGCGGCCCGGTGACGGGGTGCTGGCGATGTCGCTGGAGCACGGCGGCCACCTCAGCTGCGGCTCGCGGGCCAACTTCTCCGGCCGCTGGTTCGAGTTCACCGGCTACGGCGTGCGCGCGGACGACGGCCTGATCGACCTCGACCAGGTGCGCGAGCTGGCCCGGCGGCACCGCCCGAAGGCCATCGTGGCGGGTTCGATCTCCCACCCCCGGCACCCGGACTGGGCGGCCTTCCGGGAGATCGCCGACGAGGTGGACGCCTATCTGATCGCCTCCGTCGCGCAGACCACCGGCCTGGTCGCGGCCGGGGTGGCGCCCTCCCCGGTGCCGTACGCGGACGTCACGGTGGCCGCCACCCACAAGCTGCTGCGCGGCCCGCGCGGCGGTCTGCTGCTGTCCACCGCGGAGCTGGCCGAGCGGATCGACCGGGCGGTGTTCCCGTTCAGCCAGGGCGGCGCGGCGATGAACGAGGTGGCCGGCAAGGCGGTGGCACTCGCGGAGGCCGGGACGCCCGCCTACCGGGCGTACGCGCAGCGGGCGGTGTCCGGGGCGCAGGCGCTCGCCAGCGGGCTCGCAGAGGCCGGAATGCGCCCTCTGACGGGCGGTACCGACACCCACCTGGTGACCGCCGACGTCAGCCCGCTCGGCGTGACCGGCGCGGAGGCCGAACGGCGCTGCGCGGCGGCCGGGTTGCTGCTCGGCAAGTGCGCACTGCCGTACGACCCGGCGCCGGCCGCCGACACCTCCGGGATCAGGCTGGGCACGGGTACCGTGACCAGCCAGGGGATGGGGGAGGCGGAGCTGACCGCGATCGCCGCCCTGATCGCCCGGCTGCTCGCCGGGGAGGCCCCGGGGCCGGTCGCGGCGCGGGTCCGGGAGCTGGCGGCGGCCTTCGCCGGGGGAGTCTGAGGCCCGCGCGTCCACAGGTATTCGGATCTCCTACCCGGGAGGGCGAACCGCGATGCACGCCCCGGGCGTCCGACTCAATAAGGTGTGTGCCGTGGCGACGCACCTCGAACCCCGGGAAGGCAGGGGAGTACCTTCGGTACCTCCCCGTTCGACAGTGATGCAGGAGGCCAGTGGTGCGTGAGTATCTGCTGGTGCTGTTCTGCACCGCCGCCGTCACCTACCTGTTGACCGGTCCGGTCCGGAAGTTCGCCATCGCGGCGGGCGCGATGCCCCCGGTCCGCGCCCGCGACGTGCACCGCGAGCCCACTCCGCGGCTCGGCGGCATCGCGATGTTCGGCGGACTGTGCGCGGGCATCCTGGTCGCCTCCCAGCTGGACAACCTGAGCAAGGTGTTCAACGGCGGCAGTGACATCCGCGCGCTGCTGTCCGGCGCCGGGATCATGTTCCTGCTCGGGGTACTGGACGACAAGTGGGGCGTGGACGCCCTGGTCAAGCTGGGCGGCCAGATGATCGCCGCCGGCGTGATGGTCTGGCAGGGCGTCACGGTGATCAGCCTCCCGGTGCCCGGCGTCGGTTCGGTCGCGGTGAGCCCGACCCAGGGCATGGTCATCTCGGTCACCCTGGTCGTCGTCATGGTCAACGCGGTGAACTTCATCGACGGGCTGGACGGCCTGGCGGGCGGCATGGTCTGCATCGCCGCGATGGCCTTCTTCCTGTACAGCTACCGCCTCTGGTACGGCTACACGATCTCCGACGCGGCCCCCGCCGTGCTGTTCAGCGTGCTGCTGATCGGCATGTGCCTGGGCTTCCTGGCGCACAACATGCACCCCGCGCGGATCTTCATGGGCGACTCCGGCTCGATGATGCTCGGCCTGATGCTGGCCGTCGCCGCGATCTCGATCACCGGCCGGGTCGACCCGGACCTGATCAACAGCGAGACCGGTTCGCAGACCGCCACCGTGCACACCCTGGTGCCGATCTACATCCCGCTGCTGCTGCCGCTGACGGTCATCGCGCTGCCGCTGGCCGACCTGCTGCTCGCGGTGGTGCGCCGCACCTGGGCCGGCCAGTCCCCGTTCGCCGCCGACAAGCGCCACCTGCACCACCGGCTGCTCCAGGTCGGGCACTCGCACAGCCGGGCGGTGCTGATCATGTACTTCTGGGCCGCGCTGATCGCCTTCGGCACGGTCGCCTTCTCGGTGACCAAGACCGGCCGCACGGTGGTGCTGACCCTCGCCGGGCTGTGCCTGGTCGGCCTGGTGGTCCTGCTGACGCCGCGGTTCCGGCCGCGGGCGCCCCGGGCGGTGCAGTCCTTCGTCCCGCCGCGGTACCGCCGGCGCTCGTCGTCCGCCCCGATGGCCGAACTGTCGGCGAAGGACAAGCAACTTCTGGGTGAAGCGGGCCACGGGTCCTCCGCGTCCACCGACCACCGCAAGGCCACCGGCCGCCGGTGACACCGAAGTTGACGATCCGTCAAATGGGCTCACCCGTACGGCGGATTCGCTGCGCCATCGGTGTGACAGGAGCCACACATTCATGGTAAAGCTCTCATCAAATAGTTTGTGATACCGTTCACGAGTACCGAGAACGCGCCGAAAGACCTGACAGGTGGAGGACTTCCGTCCCTGGTCGGTCTCCTTCGACGGATCCGCCGCTCACCGCGGGCGGTCCGGCGGCGGCCACTCGGTCCGGTGTCACCCCGCCACCATCTGTGCCCGTCCCCCGCCACATCGACATGCCGCCGGAGCTGCCGACATGCCGTCCCCCGACGCCCGGGTCCTCCGAGGCGCCGCGATTCCCACTGCGGTCGCCGGGATCATCGCCATGGCGATCTCCTTCGCCGTCGCCGGTGGGAAGGGCCTGCTCGGCGCCCTCTTCGGCGCCCTGCTCGTCCTGGCCTTCTTCAGCTCCGGCCAGATCGCGCTCGACCGGCTGACCAGGTCGAACCCGCAGATCATGATGGCCGCGGCGCTGCTGGTGTACACCACCCAGATCCTGCTGGTCGGCATCGTCCTGGCGGTCTTCAAGGACACCGACCTCTTCAACCGGCAGACCTTCGCGTTCACGCTGATCGGCTGCGTGCTGATCTTCACCGGCTTCCAGGTGCGCGGCGCACTCAAGGCCAAGATGTTCTACGTCGACCCTCACGCCTCGGAAAGCAAGGGTGACAAGCCCTCCGACAAGGGTCGTCAACAGTGACGAGGCCCAACTGTCCCCCCAACGAGGGGGGCGGTGTTTATGCCGCACTGACGGGCTGCTATCGTCCGTCGCAACAACGGAGTACGGGAAGAGGCCTGGTCTGTCCGGATCGCGGACTGATCGCCCCCCGGACCCGCGCAGTCTTCGATGATCCCGCAGCAGCGCAGCGCGCCGTCGTGCGGGGTCGGCGAGATACCCATCAAGTTCCAGTGCCGCTCCGTGGTCGCAGGCCACGCCGACACACCGAGGTTGCCGTAACCATGCGTCACGACGAAGGAGTCCGTGGTGAGTGCTGAACTCACGTCCCTCGCCTCAGGCAGTTGCCACTTCGGGGACGCTGGCTGCGGCTTCCCGGCCCCGGGTCTGAACGAGTTCCAGTTCAAGCCGATCTTCTCGGTCGGCGGCATCGACTTCAACAAGCCGATGCTGCTGTCGATCATCGTCGCGCTGCTGGTCGTCGTGTTCTTCTGGGCCGCCTTCGCCAAGCCGCGACTGGTCCCCGGCAAGCTGCAGCTGGTCGGCGAGATCGGTTACGACTTCGTCAAGCGCTCCATCGTGATGGAGACGATCGGCAAGAACGGCGAGAAGTACGTTCCGATGCTGGTCTCGATGTTCTTCTTCGTCTGGTTGATGAACATCATGTCGATCATCCCGTTCGCGCAGTTCCCGGTGACGGCGTCGATCGCCTTCCCCGCGGGCCTGGCCGCGGTCGTGTGGATCACCTACATGACGCTGACCTTCAAGAAGCACGGCTTCGTCGGCGGTCTGAAGAACCTCTGCTGGCCGTCGGGCATCCCCGGCTGGGTCATGTTCATCCTGGTCCCGATCGAGTTCTTCTCGAACATCTTCGTGCGCCCCTTCACCCTGGCGGTCCGAGCCTTCGCGAACATGTTCGCGGGCCACCTGCTGGTCGTGATGTTCTCCGTCGCCTCCTGGTACCTGCTCAGCCCGACCCTGGGCGCGCTGTACGGCTCGGCCTCCTTCGTGGTCGCCGTCGGCCTCACCGCCTTCGAGCTGCTGGTGCAGTTCCTGCAGGCCTACATCTTCGTGATGCTGGCCAGCAGCTACATCGCCGGTGCCCTGGAAGAAGCGCACTGAGCCTCGCAGCCCCGGCTGCTTCCCCTCCCGAACGCCCGGTGGCCAACCACCACCGGTCCACCACCCCGCAAAGGACAAGCTGAAATGCAGAACCTCGCTGAGGTCTACGGTTCCGTCGCCTCGATCGGTTACGGCCTCGCCGCGATCGGCCCCGGCATCGGTGTTGGTCTCATCTTCGGTAACGGTGTCCAGGCCATGGCCCGTCAGCCCGAGGCTGCCGGCCTGATCCGCTCCAACATGTTCATCGGCTTCGCGCTGACCGAGGCGCTCGCCCTCATCGGCATCGTCATGCCGTTCGTCTTCGGCGCCGGCAAGTAATTCCCCGCCGTTAGACCCTTTCGAGGAAGGTCCAGATATGAGTTTCGTGGCTAACCTCGCGGAGGAGGGGGAGAAGATGAACCCCCTGCTTCCCGCGTGGCCCGAGGTCATCATCGGCCTGCTCTGCTTCTTCATCGTCTTCGGTCTGCTCGGCAAGAAGCTCCTCCCCAGCATCGAGAAGGTGCTGTCGGAGCGTCGGGACGCCATCGAAGGCGGCATGGAGCGTGCCGAGGCCGCTCAGGCCGAGGCCCAGGCCCTGCTTGAGCAGTACCGCGCCGAGCTCGCCGAGGCGCGCCACGAGGCCGCCCGCATCGTCGAGCAGGCTCGCGAGCAGGGCGCCGCCCAGCTCACCGAGATGCGCGAGGAGGGCCAGCGTCAGCGCGAGGCCATCGTCGCCGCCGGCCACGCCCAGATCGAGGCCGACAAGAAGCAGGCGACTGCCGCCCTGCGTCAGGACGTGGGTTCGCTGGCCACCCAGCTGGCTTCCCGCATCGTCGGCGAGTCCCTCGAGGACAACGCCCGGCAGAGCGGCGTGATCGACCGCTTCCTGAACGAGCTCGAGGCCAAGGCCACCGTGGCTCAGGGCGCGGCCAAGTGATCGGCGCCAGCCGCGAGGCGCTCGCCGCCGGCCGGAAGAACCTGGACAGCCTGACCGACTCCACCTCGGTGGACGCGGCCAAGCTGGCCGAGGAGCTCGCCGCCGTCACGGTCGTGCTGGACCGCGAGGTGTCGCTGCGCCGCGTCCTGACCGACCCGTCCCGGTCGGGTCAGGACAAGGCCCAGCTGGTCACCTCGCTGCTGACCGGTCAGGTCTCGGGCGAGACCGTCGACCTGGTCTCCGGCCTGGTCCGGTCCCGCTGGTCGGGTGCGCGTGACCTGGTGGACGCGACCGAGGAGCTCGCCGCCTACGCCGAGGTCATCGCCGCGGACAAGGCCGGCGCCCTGGACGACGTCGAGGACGAGCTGTTCCGCTTCGGCCGGGTGGTGAGCGGCTCGCACGAGCTGCGCGCCGCGCTCACCGAGCCGAAGGCCGGCGCCGTCGCGAAGGCCGCGCTGATCAACAAGCTGCTCGGCGGCCGCGCCAACGCCGGCACCGTGCGGCTGGTCACCGCCCTCGTCAACGCGCCGCGTGGTCGTAGCCTGGAGCAGGGCCTCGAGTCCTACTCGAAGCTCGCCTCCGCGCGCCGCGGCCGCATGGTGGCCCTGGTCACCAGCGCGGTGCCGCTGTCGGACACCCAGAAGGAGCGCCTCAGCGGTGCTCTGGGCCGGATGTACGGCCGCCAGGTCCACCTGAACATCGACGTCGACCCCGAGGTCGTCGGTGGTGTCCGGGTGCAGATCGGCGACGAGATCATCGACGGCACCGTGTCGAGCCGCCTCGAAGGCGCTCGCCAGTCGCTCGAAGGCTGAGCAGGACCGAGCAGCACATCCGACCCTCGGTCGGGAAACCGGCTCCCCAAGGAGTCGGCAAAACGTACGGCCGGTTCATACGACCCGGCCGAGAGTCGAGTACTTGCGGCCGGCCCTCAACGGCGGGCCGAGGATCGCAAACTAGGAGAGCAGGGAAGCCTGATGGCGGAGCTTACGATCCGTCCGGAGGAGATCCGGGACGCGCTGGCCGACTTTGTCCAGTCGTACCAGCCGGACGCCGCTTCTGTGGAAGAGGTCGGCACGGTCACTGACGCGGCGGACGGCATCGCGCATGTCGAGGGCCTGCCCTCGGTCATGGCGAACGAGCTGCTGAAGTTCGAGGACGGCACGCTCGGCCTCGCGCTGAACCTCGACACCCGCGAGATCGGTGTCGTCGTCCTCGGTGAGTTCGGCGGTATCGAAGAGGGCCAGACCGTGCGCCGCACCGGCGAGGTCCTCTCGGTTCCGGTCGGCGACGGCTACCTCGGCCGCGTCGTGGACCCGCTGGGCAACCCGATCGACGGCCTCGGCGAGATCGCCGCCAGCGGCCGTCGCGCCCTTGAGCTGCAGGCCCCCGGCGTCATGGCCCGCAAGTCGGTCAAGCAGCCGCTGCAGACCGGTATCAAGGCCATCGACGCGATGACCCCGATCGGCCGTGGCCAGCGTCAGCTGATCATCGGTGACCGCCAGACCGGCAAGACCGCGGTGGCCGTCGACACGATCATCAACCAGCGCGACAACTGGCGCTCGGGCGACCCGGAGAAGCAGGTCCGCTGCATCTACGTCGCCGTGGGCCAGAAGGGCTCCACCATCGCGTCCGTCCGCGGCGCCCTGGAGGAGGCCGGCGCGCTGGAGTACACCACCATCGTGGCCGCTCCCGCGTCCGACCCGGCCGGCTTCAAGTACCTGGCGCCGTACACCGGTTCGGCCATCGGCCAGGAGTGGATGTACGACGGCAAGCACGTCCTGATCATCTTCGACGACCTGTCGAAGCAGGCCGAGGCCTACCGTTCCGTCTCCCTGCTGCTGCGCCGCCCGCCGGGGCGCGAGGCCTACCCGGGTGACGTCTTCTACCTGCACTCCCGCCTGCTGGAGCGCTGCGCGAAGCTGAACGACGCCCTCGGCGGCGGCTCGATGACCGGTCTGCCGATCATCGAGACCAAGGCCAACGACGTCTCGGCGTACATCCCGACCAACGTCATCTCCATCACCGACGGCCAGTGCTTCCTGGAGTCCGACCTGTTCAACGCCGGCATCCGCCCGGCCGTGAACGTCGGTATCTCGGTCTCCCGCGTCGGTGGCTCCGCCCAGATCAAGGCCATGCGCTCGGTCGCCGGCCGTCTGCGCCTGGACCTCGCCCAGTACCGTGAGCTGGAGGCCTTCGCCGGCTTCGGCTCCGACCTGGACGCGGCCTCCAAGGCCCAGCTGGAGCGCGGTGCGCGCATGGTCGAGCTGCTCAAGCAGGGCCAGTACCAGCCGTTCCCGGTCGAGGAGCAGGTCGTCTCCATCTGGGCCGGCACCACCGGCAAGCTGGACGACGTCCCGGTCGCGGAGATCCGCCGCTTCGAGCGCGAGTTCCTCGACTTCGTCCGCCTGCAGCACAAGGACCTGCTCGCCGGCATCGTCGAGACCGGCCTGCTGGCCGACGGCACCGTCGACGCCCTGACCGGCGCGATCGAGTCGTTCAAGCAGGGGTACCAGACCGCCGACGGCAAGCTGCTCTCCGAGCAGGCCTGAGTCCGGTAGCGAGGGAAAGGACGTAACGACCCATGGGAGCACAGCTTCGGGTCTACAAGCGCCGGATCCGCTCTGTCACCGCGACGAAGAAGATCACCAAGGCGATGGAGATGATCTCCGCGGCGCGCATCGGCAAGGCGCAGCGCGCGGTGGCGGCCTCCGCTCCGTACGCCGATGAGCTCACCCGGGCGGTGACGGCGGTGGCCATCCGGTCCAACGCCAAGCACCCGCTCACCACCGAGAACCCGAACGCCACCCGCGCTGCGGTCCTGCTGATCACGGCGGACCGCGGCCTGGCCGGCGGTTACTCGTCCAACGCCATCAAGGCCTCGCTGACGCTCTCCGAGCGTCTGCGCGGCGAGGGCAAGGACGTCGTGACCTACATCGTCGGTCGGAAGGGTCTGTCGTACTACACCTTCCGCAACCTGGCGGTGGGGAACTCGTGGACGGGCTTCTCGGACAAGCCGACCTACGGCGACGCGAAGACGGTGGCGGCCGAGCTGATCGAGGCCTTCACGGCCGAGACCGGCGGCGTGGACGAACTCCACGTGGTCTCGACCGAGTTCGTGTCCATGCTGACGCAGGACGCGGTCGCGGCGCGGCTGCTGCCGCTGAAGCTGGACGAGGTCCAGCTCAGCGACCAGTCGCCGGCCAAGTCGGAGATCTTCCCGCTGTACGACTTCGAACCGTCGGCGGAGGGCGTGCTCGACGCGCTGCTGCCGCGGTACGTCGAGAGCCGGATCTACAACGCGCTGCTGCAGTCGGCCGCTTCCGAGCACGCCGCCCGCCGCCGCGCGATGAAGAGCGCGACGGACAATGCCGGCGAGCTCATCAAGTCGCTCACGCGGCTTGCCAACTCGGCCCGTCAGGCCGAGATCACCCAGGAAATCAGCGAGATCGTCGGCGGCGCCAACGCCCTCGCCGACGCTAGCCGCGGGAGCGAATGAGTATGACCACCACTGTTGAGCCGACCACGGCGACGGGCCGCGTCGCGCGGGTCATCGGCCCGGTCGTCGACGTGGAGTTCCCCGTCGACGCGATTCCGGACATGTTCAACGCCCTGCACGTCGAGGTGGACAACCCCGACGGCTCGGGCAAGAAGACCCTCACCCTCGAGGTCGCCCAGCACCTCGGCGACGGCCTGATCCGCGGCATCTCGATGCAGCCGACCGACGGCCTGGTCCGCGGTTCGCAGGTCACCGACACCGGCTCCGCCATCTCGGTGCCGGTCGGCCAGATCACCAAGGGCAAGGTGTTCAACGCCCTCGGTGACGTGCTGAACGTCGACAAGGCGGAGTTCGACAAGCAGGTCGAGGTCCGCTGGCCGATCCACCGCAAGGCCCCCGCGTTCAAGGACCTCGAGTCCAAGACCGAGATGTTCGAGACCGGCATCAAGGTCATCGACCTGCTCACCCCGTACGTCACGGGTGGCAAGATCGGTCTGTTCGGTGGTGCCGGTGTCGGCAAGACCGTTCTGATCCAGGAGATGATCTACCGCGTCGCCGAGAACTTCGGTGGTGTGTCGGTGTTCGCCGGTGTCGGCGAGCGCACCCGTGAGGGCAACGACCTCATCGACGAGATGGTCGACTCGGGCGTCCTGGACAAGACCGCGCTGGTCTTCGGCCAGATGGACGAGCCGCCGGGCACCCGTCTGCGCGTCGCGCTCTCCGCGCTGACCATGGCGGAGTATTTCCGTGACGTCGAGAAGCAGGACGTGCTCCTCTTCATCGACAACATCTTCCGGTTCACCCAGGCCGGTTCCGAGGTGTCGACCCTGCTCGGCCGCATGCCCTCCGCGGTGGGCTACCAGCCGAACCTGGCCGACGAGATGGGCCTCCTCCAGGAGCGCATCACCTCGACCCGCGGTCACTCGATCACCTCGATGCAGGCGATCTACGTCCCCGCGGACGACCTGACCGACCCGGCCCCGGCCACCACCTTCGCCCACCTGGACGCGACGACCGTTCTGTCGCGCCCGATCTCGGAGAAGGGCATCTACCCGGCCGTCGACCCGCTGGACTCCACGTCCCGCATCCTCGACCCGCGGTACATCACGGCGACCCACTACGAGACGGCCGTCCGTATCAAGGGGATCCTGCAGAAGTACAAGGACCTCCAGGACATCATCGCCATCCTCGGTATGGACGAGCTGTCCGAAGAGGACAAGATCACGGTCCACCGTGCCCGTCGCATCGAGCGCTTCCTCTCGCAGAACACCTACGTGGCGAAGCAGTTCACCGGTGTCGAGGGTTCGACCGTGCCGCTGTCGGAGACCATCGAGGCCTTCAACTCGATCGCCGACGGCAAGTACGACTCCGTTCCGGAGCAGGCCTTCTTCATGTGCGGTGGCATCGAGGACCTCGAGAAGAACGCCGCCGAGCTGGCGAAGAAGTAATCGCGGCCGGTAGCAGCTGAGTGACCGTGAGGGGTGGCCCCCGAGCCTGGGGACCACCCCTCGCGGCACATCGGCTGTGATTCCGGTCAAATCCGTGCCGCCGGTTTCATGCCGGAGGCGCGGGGCCGTTATTCTTACCGAAACTCCCGAGTAATCGGGGGTTGCATGAGCCTAGGAGCCCACGTTGGCTGAGCTGCACGTCGAGCTGGTCGCAGCCGACCGCAAGGTGTGGTCCGGTGCGGCCACCATCGTCGTCGCCCGTACGGCCTCCGGTGACACCGGCATCATGCCGGGCCACACCCCGGTGCTGAGCGTGCTGGAGACCGGTCCGGTCACCATCCGCACGGTGGACGGCGGCACCGTCATCGCCGCGGTGCACGGCGGCTTCATCTCCTTCGCCGACAACAAGCTGTCTCTGCTCGCGGAGATCGCCGAGCTGGCGGACGAGATCGATGTCGCGCGTGCCGAGCGCGCGCTGGAGGAGGCCAAGTCCGACCTGGACGCGCACGCCGAGCGTCGCGCCGAGGTCCGGCTGTTCGCGGCGCGCGGCCTCAAGGCCCACGCCTGAGTGTGCCGGACCCCGACTTGGCGGGGTCGACCGACGGTCCCGGGGACGCGCGAGCGTGACCCCGGGACTGTCGTCGTAGTTGGTAGGTCAGCGCGGCCGTCCGGGACGGCCGCGAAACGGGGAACGCGGGTAGCGAGGAGGTAGGTGAGCATGGTCCTCGCGCTTGTGGTGTGTGCGGCGGTCGTGGCGCTGGGAGTGATCGGCCTGATGGCCTTCGCCGTACGCCGCCGCCTGATCCAGCGGGTCGGCGGCACGTTCGACTGCAGTTACCGGCTCAAAATGCCCGCCGACGCCTCGACGCAGCCCGACCTCGACGAGAACGGCAAACCCACCTCCGCCCCGGTCCCACCGACCGACGGCAAGGGGTGGGTTTTTGGTATCGGCCGGTACAGCGGCGACTCGATCGAGTGGTTCCGGGTCTTCTCGTACGCCCCCCGCCCGCGCAAGGTCCTGCCCCGCCGGGAGATCGAGGTCCTCGGCCGGCGCTACCCGGAGGGCCAGGAGGAGCTGGCGCTGCTCTCCGGCTCGGTGGTGCTGCGCTGCCTGCACAACGGGTCGCCGCTGGAGCTGGCGATGAGCGAGGACGCGCTCACCGGCTTCCTGGCCTGGCTGGAGGCGGCTCCCCCGGGGCAGAGGGTTAACGTCGCCTAACCTGCCCGGCTAGGCTGGCCGCATGGTCAATCTGACGCGCATCTACACCCGTACCGGGGACGACGGCAGCACCGCGCTCGGCGACATGAGCCGGACCACCAAGACCGACCCGCGGCTGATGGCGTACGCGGACGCCAACGAGGCGAACGCGGCGATCGGGGTGGCCCTCGCGGTCGGCGCACTGCCCGAGGACGTCGCGGCCGTGCTCGTCCGGGTCCAGAACGACCTGTTCGACGTCGGCGCCGACCTCTCCACGCCCGTGGTCGAGGACCCGAAGTACCCGCCGCTGCGGGTGCTGCAGTCCTACGTCGACCGGCTGGAGGGGGACTGCGACCACTACCTGGAGCAGGTGGAGAAGCTGCGCAGCTTCATCCTCCCCGGCGGCACGCCCGGCGCGGCCCACCTGCACCTGGCCTGCACGGTCGTGCGGCGGGCCGAGCGCTCGACCTGGGCGGCGATCGACGCGTACGGGGACTCCGTCAACCCGCTGACCGCGAAGTACCTCAACCGGCTGTCCGACCTGCTGTTCATCCTGGCCCGGGTGGCCAACAAGGAGCGCGGCGACGTGCTCTGGGTGCCGGGGGAGAACCGCTAGGGCCCGTGGGCCCCGGGTCCGTCGGCGGACCCGTCGGCGGACCCTAGGAGGCGTCCTGGGACGCCTTCTCCGGGGCGGGCCGCTCGACCACCCGGCCGTCCACCACGGTGACGCCCGCCGACGCCTCCTTGGGCCAGAGCGAGAAGCAGCCGGCCACGACCACGTTGACCACGGCCGCGATGCCCAGCTTCCAGTACCACTGGGCGAAGGTGCCGAAGTGGGCGGAGCCGGCCGACAGCGGGACGAGCAGGCTGATCAGGGCCAGGGTGATCACGGCGGAGACGACCGTCCGCCGGGCGATCCGCCACTCGTGCGCCGTCCGCTCCGGGCCGTACGTGGGCGAGGGCAGCGGCGCGGGGCCGCCGGCGAAGCGGTGCAGGAAGTGCCGGTCGGCCCAGGCGACCAGCGAGGGGCCGTAGCCGACCGAGAAACCGGCGTAGCTCGCGGCCAGGGCGTGCGTCCAGCCCGCCTGCGCGCCGCCGCGCAGGTTCAGCACGGTGAGGGCGTACAGGGCGAGGTCCACCACCGGCAGGCCGATCAGCAGCACGGTGCTGGTGCGGCGCATCCGCAGCAGGTAGCGGGCGGAGAGGGCGAGGCCGAGCACGATCCACCAGGAGATCTCGGCCGCGACGATGAGGGTGACGATCACTTTCTGCTCCCGGTCGTTCCGACGGTGTCCCCAGCCTCGTGCGCGGGCGCGGTGCTGTCGTCGTCGCCCGGTGCCGTCCGGGCCTGCACCTTTCGATGTAGCGGGCTCCTCCGCGCATCGGAGCCGGTCGGGCCGCCGGGGATGGTGAGATGGGGGCGTGCTCGCACCATCCCTCGCCCCGCGCCAGATGGACCGGCTGATCGCCCTGTGCGGGCTGCTCGGCGGCGCGGTGCTGATCGCCTTCAAGGTGTACGACCGGGCGGACCGGCTGCCGCTCTGGGCCGTCACGGCGCCGCTGCTGGTGATGGCCGGGCTGGAGCTGGTCCGGCGCACCCGGCCGGTGCTGGCGGTGTCGCTGGGCGGGCTGGCCTTCGCGGGCAGCCTGGTCGCCGGCAGTCTGCTGGCGACGACGATCATGTACACCGACCTGCTGTACGCGGCGGTGCTCTACGGCACCGGCCGGATGTCGCGGGTGCTGCACCTGACCGGCGGCGCGACCGTGCTGGTGCTCTCCAGCCTGGTCTGGTACGTCGCCGGGACCTCGGCCGGGCTGCTGGTCGTGGTGGTCGGCTCGCTGGTGTTCCTGGCGCCGGTGTGGACCGGGGACCTGGTGCGCAAGCACCGGGAGCAGGCGGAGAACGAACGGCTGCGGGCCGAACAGACCGCGCTGCTCTCGGAGATGGACCGGCGCGAGGCGGTCGTCGCCGAACGCGCCCGGATGGCGCGGGAGTTGCACGACGTGGTGGCCAACCACCTGTCGGCGATCGCGATCCACGCCACCGGCGCCCAGTCGGCCGCCCGGCGGCGGCGGTTGCCCGAGGGCGATCCGCTGGTCGAGGTGCTGGCGGTGATCCGGGAGAACAGCGTCCAGGGATTGGCCGAAATGCGTCGCATGATCGGGCTGCTCCGGGACAGCGGCGGGGGAGAGGCCGACGAGTCGTACGCGGCCCCCGACCTCGCCGCGGTGGACGCCCTGCTGGAGCAGGCCCGGGCCGCCGGGCAGGACGTCGGGCTGGACTTCGAGCTGACCGAGAGCGGCGAGCGCGGCGACCTCCCGGTGCCGGTCGGGCTGGCCGCCTACCGGATCGTGCAGGAGTCGCTGACCAACGCGCTCAAGCACGCCGGGCCCGGACTGGTCGCACTGCGGCTGGAGTTCGGCCCGGACGCGCTGCGGATCGCGGTCGACAGCCCGTACCGCGGCGGGCCGGGCCGCGAACTGCCCGGTGCCCGGGCCGGGCTGGTGGGGATGTCGGAACGGGCCGCGCTGCTCGGCGGCAGCTTCGAGGCCGGGCCGCGGGGCGGGTACTGGAAGGTGCGCGCGGAACTGCCGCGCGGCCGGGAGAGCGAGGGACGGGCATGACGATCCGGGTGCTGGTGGCCGAGGACCAGGCGGCGGTGCGGGCGGCGCTGGTGATGATCCTGCGGGCCGAGCCCGGGTTCGAGGTGGTCGGGCAGGCCGCGGACGGGCAGGAGGCCGTCCGGCTGGCCCTGGAGCTGCGCCCCGACGTGGTGCTGATGGACGTGCAGATGCCCCGGCTGGACGGCGTCTCGGCGACCCGCCAGGTGGTGGACGCCGGGGCGGCCCAGGTGCTGGTGCTGACCACCTTCGACCTGGACGAGTACGTCTACGGCGCGCTGCGGGCCGGCGCGGCGGGCTTCCTGCTCAAGGACCTGGAGGCGGACACCCTGGTCGAGGGGATCCGTACGGTGGCGCGCGGGGACGGCATGCTGGCGCCCTCGGTGACCAGGCGGCTGATCGGCACCTTCGCCCGCCCCGGGCGGCCGGTCGGACCGGAGGCCCGGACGGCGGTGACGGGCCTGACCGCGCGTGAGCGGGAGGTGCTGGCCTGCCTCGGGGCGGGGATGTCCAACGGGGAGATCGCGCTCCGGCTGGAGATGGCGGAGGCGACCACCAAGACCCACGTCAGCCGGATCCTGGCGAAGCTGGGGCTGCGCAGCCGGGTGCAGGCGGCGATCCTCGCCCAGGACCTCGGTCTGACCATCTGACGACCATCCTGGTCGGGTGACCAGGTCGGTTGCAGATCACACTCCCGATTGCTGTGGCACGGACGATTTGGGCATTAGAGTCCCCGCCAGAGCAAAGCGGCTCCCGGTGGGTGATCCCTGCCCTGAGCCGCCTTCAGGGCCCGCCCGCAGGGCGGCGACGGCGTCGGGAGACCCAGCCATGAGCAATGCGTCCAGCAAGCAGATCGCCGTGATCGGTGCCGGCCTGATGGGCGCCGGCATCGCCCAGGTGTCCGCGCAGGCCGGCCACCCGGTGGTGCTGCGGGACGTGACGGAGGAGGCGCTGCAGCGGGGCCTGGCCGGCATCCGCGCCTCCTACGAGAAGTTCGTCTCCAAGGGCAAGCTGAGCGCCGAGGACGCCGAGGCCGCGCTGGGCCGGATCACCACCACCACCGACCTGGGCGCCGTCGCCGAGGCCGACATCGTGGTCGAGGCCGTGTTCGAGAACCTGGACGTCAAGGAGGGCGTCTTCCGCGAGCTGGACAAGCTCGCCAAGGACGGCGCCGTCCTCGCCTCCAACACCTCCGCCATCCCGATCACCCGGATCGCCGCCGTCACCCGGCGGCCCGAGTCGGTCGTCGGCGTCCACTTCTTCTCGCCCGTCCCGATGATGAAGCTGGTCGAGCTGGTCCGCGGCTACAAGACCAGCGACGAGACGCTGGCCGCCGCCCGCGCGTACGCCGAGGGCGTCGGCAAGGACGTCGTGGTGGTCAACCGCGACGTGGCCGGCTTCATCACCACCCGCCTGATCACCGCGCTGGTCGTCGAGGCCGCCAAGCTGTACGAGTCGGGCGTCGCCACCGCCGAGGACATCGACACCGCCTGCCGCCTCGGCTTCGGCCACGCGATGGGCCCGCTGCAGACCGCCGACCTGACCGGCGTCGACATCCTGCTGCACGCCGCCCACAACATCTACACCGAGACCAAGGACGAGAAGTTCGCCGCCCCGGAGATCATGGCCCGCATGGTCACGGCCGGCGACCTCGGCCGCAAGAGCGGCCGCGGCTTCTACCCGTACGAGGGCAAGTGAGCCCGCGGGGCTGAACGAACGCCCTGGTGGGCCGTGCGATCGGGCATCGTACGGCCCGCCGGACCGGGCCGGGTGAGTTTCCTCACGCCCGGTGCCGCAGACGGGTGATTTGGGCGGTAATCGAGCGTAGGTGTGGAGAGTTCCTGCGTATATTCCCTCGGACGAGTGAAGTTGCTTCAGATCAGGGCGGAAACCAGCAACCTGCGGCGCTGCTCCACCGTCAGATGAGGGAACCCGGCACTCCGACCGGGGCCGGGCGCGAGCCGAGCCGTCGCAGGCGTTCCGCCCGGGCCGTCCCACTCCGATCCAGGGGCCGTCCCGCCTCCCGGTCCGTCCCGGCCGTGGCCGGACCCGCCCCGCACCAGACCACCCAGGCGAAGGAGGAGAGCATGCGCATCACCGGCGACCACACGGCGCTGGCCATCGAAGGCCGCCTCGACGTGCGCACCGCCGCCGACGCGCGGGCCCGGCTGCACCAGGCCGTGGACGGCGGCCTCGGCGACCTCGTGCTCGACCTCGGCCGGCTGGAGTTCTGGGACGCCACCGGCCTCGGCGTGATCATGGGCACCCACCGACGGGCCGGCCGGATCGGCCGCCGGCTCGTGCTGCGGGCCGTCCCCGCCCAGCTCCAGCGGCTGCTGGTGGCCACCAAGTTGCACCGCATCCTCGCCGTCGACGGCGGGATCCCCGAGGTCCAGGCCTCCTGACGCCCGTTCCGGGGGCGTACGGAGCGGCTCGCGGAACGTGCCGCACGCCTGTTCGCGCGCCCCTCGGGCCGCCCGCCGTGACCGGGCCGGGCCCGACCGGCCTTTCCGGCCTTCACCTTCCCCGCACCGGGACCGCACTGCACGGCCGGGCCCGGATGTGCGAGAGTCTGCCCGTCAGATGACGGCCGCCCGGGGCCGGCTGCCCACAGCCCGCCCGCGGCCGCGACCGAGACGTGTGCCGGCCGGCGCGGGGCGCCGGCGGCCGAACACGATGCGGAGCAGAACGTGGCACAGCCATCCGGGGAGTTCCGGCAGGAGGCCGCCCGCACCCGCGGCGGCGAACTGGTCTCCGGCGGCCTGCTGGTCGGCGTCGGAGCCCCGGACGGCTCCGAGGCCCGGCCCTGTCCGGAGGAGTGGCGGCCCCGCCCGCGCCGGAGCGAACGCAGCGAGCCCGCCCGCGGCCCGGTCGGCGGCGTCGGCCGGGCGGTCGGCCCGCTCGCCCTCGGCGCCGGCCCCACCGACCTGCCGCTGCTCGACCGCGAGGCCGACATCGCCGAACTCCTCGGCCTGCTCGCCGAGGGCCGCTCGATACGCCTGGTCGGCCAGGCCGGCTCGGGCCGCAGCACCCTGCTGTCGGCCGTCGCCGCGGCCGCCGCGGACCTCGCCCCCGGCGGCGTCGTCCAGCTCTGCGGCCACCGCCGCACCGCCGCCGACCTGCTCCAGGACCTCTTCGCGGCCACCCACCACGCCCCCGGCTACCGCCCCGACCCGGGCCAACTGGCCGCCCACCTCGCCGGGGTCGGCGCGGTCGTCGTGATCGACGAGGCCGAGCCCGCCGGCGACGACCTGGAGGAACTGCTCGCCGCCGCCCCCGGCTGCGCCTTCCTGATCTCGGTCGCCCCCGGCGGCCCGATGCTGCCCGCCGACTCCCGGCTGCGCGACCACCTCGTCCCCGGCCTCTCCCGGCCCGCCTGTCTGGCCCTCACCGCCCGGCTCGCCGGGCGGCCGCTGGACGTGGCCGAGAAGGCCTGGGCGGTCGACCTCTGGTTCGAGTCCGAGGGCCTGCCGCTGCGCTTCGTCCAGGCCGCCGCGCTGCTGCGCCAGCGGGACGTCTCGGTGGACGCGCTGGTCGCCGCCGAGGAGGACCGGCGGGACGTCTTCGGCGCGGTCGAGGAGCCCGCCCACGACCCCGACCCGGCGATCCGGGAGAACGCGCTGCGGCGCACCGTGCCGCTGCCCTCGGTCGCCGAGACCGCCTCGCCCGCCGTCCGGCTCGCCGAAGGGCTCGGCGAGGCCGCGCAGGCCGTGCTGCGGCTGGCCGTCGCGCTCGGCGGCGAGTGCCCCACCGCGCCGCACCTGCCCGCGCTGATCGACGTCGGCCAGGGGGAGAGCGCGCTGGCCGAACTCGCCGACGCCGGGCTCGCGGTGTCCATCGGCGGGCACCACCGGCTGACCGCCGGGGCGCTCGACCTGCTCGCCCCGCACTGGCCGGCCCGCGGCTGCGTGGACGGCGCCGCCCAGCACTTCGCCTGGTGGGTCGGGCACAGCTCGGTGTCGCTGGCGCAGATCGCCGCCGAGGCCGAGGTGTTGGTCGGCGTGCTGCTCGCGGACCGGACGGCCGGGCGGCACGAGGCGGTCGTCCGACTGGCCCGGGCCGCCGCCCCCGCACTGGCGCTGGCGCTGCGCTGGGGCGCCTGGGAGCGGGTCCTCCAGCTCGGCCTGGAGGCGGCCCGGCGGACCGGCTCGACGGTCGACCAGGCCTGGTTCCACCACGAGGCGGGCGTGCTCGCGATCTGCCTCCAGCAGCCCTCCCGGGCGATCGCCGAACTGGAGACCGCCCTCACCCTGCGGGCCACCGCGGGGGAGCCGCGCGGGGTGGCCGCCGCGGGCCGGATGCTCGACCTGCTGCGTGCCGACGGCCGTCAGCTGCCGGCCGCCGCGACCGCCGCGGCGTCGGGCCGCGGACCGGTGATCCGGAAGATCGCCGCCCGGGTGCCGGCCAGCCTCAAGGCCCGGGCCCGGGCCGGGCGGCGGCGCAAGGTCGTGGTGGCCTCCGCGGCCCTGCTCACCTTCGGGGTGCTCGGCACGGCGCTGGCGATGAGCCTCGCCGGGCCGGAGGAGCACCAGGGGAAGGACCCGCACGCTCAGCTGGACCAGGTCGGCGACACCGGCAACGCGCCGATGCCGGCGCCGTCCCCCGACGCCTCCCCGGGCACGGCCGGGGCGGGTGGCACCGAGCCGGGCGGCCCGGCGGGGACGGCGGCCGGTACGGAGCCCTCGGCGAGCGGCAGTGCCTCGCACGCGCCGAGCGCCACGCCGTCGAAGCGGTCGAGCGCCTCGCCGGGGGCCACCGGGTCGGCGGCCCCGCAGCAGTCGCAGCAGCCCGCCCCGGGGCAGCCGCAGCCGTCGGAGCAGCCGCCGGGGCAGAAGCCCGGCGGGTCGGGCGGGGGCGGCAACGGCGGGGGCAACGGCGGCGGTGGTCAGACCGGTGGCGGCACCGGTGGCGGGACCGGCAACTCGCCGTCGCCGAGCCAGCCGACCGGCTCGGCGACGCCGACCGCACCCGCGACGACCCCGGCCGTGCCGACCGGTCCGGCCACCCCGTCCCCGACGGGGACGAAGTCCCCGTGACCGGTCAGAACAGCTTGAGCTTGTCGTCGTCGATGCCGCGCAGCTCGTCGTAGTCCAGCACCACGCAGCCGATGCCCCGGTCGGTGGCCAGGACGCGGGCCTGGGGCTTGATCTCCTGCGCGGCGAAGACGCCCTTGACCGGGGCCAACAGCGGGTCCCGGTTGAGGAGTTCGAGGTAGCGGGTGAGCTGTTCGACGCCGTCGATCTCGCCGCGGCGCTTGATCTCGACGGCGACGGTGGCGCCGTCGGCGTCACGGCAGAGGATGTCGACCGGGCCGATCGCGGTCGGGTACTCGCGGCGGATCAGCGACCAGCCGCTGCCGAGCACCTCCATCCGGTCGGCGAGCAGCTCCTGGAGGTGTGCCTCGACGCCGTCCTTGATCAGGCCGGGGTCCACCCCGAGTTCGTGGGAGGAGTCGTGCAACACCTCCTCCAGCGTGATGATGAGCTTCTCGCCGGCCTTGTTCACCACCGTCCAGACCCCGTCGGCCTCCTTGAGGGCGCACGGCGGGGACATCCAGTTGAGCGGCTTGTAGGCGCGGTCGTCGGCGTGGATGCTGACGCTGCCGTCGGCCTTGACCAGGATCAGCCTGGTGGCGGAGGGCAGATGGGCGGAGAGCCGACCGGCATAGTCGACTGAGCAGCGGGCAATTACGAGACGCACGGTCGACCACGCTAGCCCACCGGGGCCAGTTGATGCGATTCCGCGACGACCGGGTGAAGAAAGCGCGAACCCCGCGAACATGGAGGTTCGGCGGACCCGCCGCCGCTCGCCGCGCTCTGGCGTACGCCCCCCGGGGTCGCTACGGTGTGTGACGCTACGGATGCGGGGTCGCTGTCAACGGGGATGGAGACTTCAGATGAACGATCCGACGGGATCAGGCCAATCTGGTGCACCACGGCGTATTTCCGGAGCAATCCATAGGAACGACCGGCCTGCTCCGCCGTTGACTGCCACGCTGTTCTGACGCGGTCGGTGTTCAGGACGTCACGTCCCGTGGCGCCGCCGCCTTCGCAACAGGTGCCGGAAACCCCCGTCCGACGGTGTTCCGGACACCTCCTGCGATTTCGCCCACCCTCACTGTGAGCTTGGACTACGCACGACCACCCGGGCGCCGCGCGGGTGGACCGCGAGAGGAGAATCCATGTCGCTCGACGTCTCACCGGCCCTGCTGGAAAAGGCCGAGCGGGGCGAGGTCGACGAGCGGGAATTCGTCGACTGCGTCCGCGTCTCGCTGCCGTACGCCTGGGACCTGATCAGCTCGCTGGTCGCCCAGGCGAAGGTCGACGGTACCGACTTCGCCGACAACCAGGTGCCGCCGCCCAGCGAGCAGGCCCGCGGCCAGCTGCTGCGCGCCCTGGCCAGCGATGCCATCCGGGGCGCCCTGCAGCGCCACTTCGGTGTCCGGCTGGCCTTCCAGAACTGTCACCGGGTGGCGGTGTTCGTGCCGTCGGAGGCCAACGAGGCGCGGTACGACCGCTTCACCTCCGTCCGGGAGCAGCTGCTCAACCAGTCCGAGGAGCTGCGGGACTGCTGATCCGGCCGGAGCCGGCCGTCCCCGTCCCCCGGTGCGGGGGGAGGGGCGGCGGTCCGGGCCGGCGGTCAGCACAGCTGCGGCAGCACCTCGGAGCCGAGCCGGGCGATGTTGTGCAGGGTCGCCTCGCGGTCGCCGCTGCCCTCCGCGAGCAGGGCGAAGCGGCGGATGCCGGTGCGCTCGGCGGTGGCCAGCAGCCGGTCGGCGCACTGCTTCGGGGTGCCCACCGCGTGCAGGTCGCAGAGCAGTTCGGTGTACTGGTGCGGGTCGCGCATCTTGCGTTCGCGGCCGTCCACGGTGCGGTGGGCGCCGAGCCCGTACTCGAACCAGCCGGGCATCGCGTTCAGCAGGGTGGCCCGGGCCGCCGAGGTGCGGTCGTCCACCTGGGCCACGCCCGCCGCGACGTGCTGGCGGGTCACCCGGCGGAGCTGCTCCTCGCCGCGCCCGGCGGCCAGCCAGGCGGTGCGGTAGAGCTCCAGCATCCGCACCTTGTCCTCGTCGCCGGAGTGCATGCCGAGCAGCATCGGCAGGCCGCGCTCGGCGGCCAGCCGCACCCCGCCCGGGGAGGTGCAGGCGACCACCACCGGCGGGCCGGCCACCGGCCGTCCGGTGCGGTCGCGTTCCTCGGCGAGGCCGTCGGCGTCCTGGCGCTGGCGGGGGAAGCGCACCGGGCCGGTCGGCTCGTCCAGGCCCAGCCAACTGCCCAGGCCCGGCCGGCGCACCGGCTCGGTGGCCCGCGGCACCACCGCGACCTCGGGGAAGGAGAACTGCGGTCCGTCCGCGCCGACCCGGGAGCCGCGCAGCCAGCGCAGCAGCAGGTCCAGCCGCTCCGGGAAGCCGTTCTCGAAGGCGTCCACGCCGCTGCCGAACACGTCCAGGTCGATCCACGGTCCGCCGCGGCCCACCCCGAGCGTGAAGCGCCCGCCGGAGGTGAGGTGCAGCAGCGCGGCCTGCTCGCCGAGCGCCACCGGGTGGCTGGTGGAGAGCACGCTGACGGCGGTGCCGATGCCGATCCGGCGGGTGCGGCCGAGCAGCAGCGCGGCGAGGGTGGCGGCGTCCGGGCAGACCCCGTACGGGACGAAGTGGTGCTCGGCCAGCCAGACGCTGTCCAGGCCCGCGCGTTCCGCCTCGACGGTGGCCCGGACGGTGCGCTCCAGCACCTCGCCGTGGCTCTGCCCGGGGAACTGCGCGGACAACAGGAACGCGCCGACCCGTACCGGGGCGGTGTCCGGCGGCAGTGCGCCGGTGCGCTGGGCGGCGGTCAGCGGTTCGCCGGTGACGGCCAGCGGCGGTACGCAGGTGAGCGCCGGGCCCGGGGCGGGTGGGCGCACGCCGACGGGTCGGCGGGTCTCGGCGCGCGGGCTGGTCTTGGTCATCCTGGGGGCCTCCTCGGGTGCACGCAGGGTCTGCGGGCCCCGCCTGTCCACTCGTGGGTATCCGATGTCATGTGCCA
This sequence comes from Kitasatospora sp. NPDC059827, assembly GCF_042731675.1. Classification (NCBI taxonomy): domain Bacteria; kingdom Bacillati; phylum Actinomycetota; class Actinomycetes; order Kitasatosporales; family Streptomycetaceae; genus Kitasatospora; species Kitasatospora sp. NPDC059827. Next base: position 71,555 of record NZ_JBHWIV010000006.1, read on the forward strand.
ATGGCACGCGGAACCCCGAATTTCCCCGATGATCGGGTGGATCTCGGCAAAAACCCCGGACGGGTCGGCCGAAGCCGTGATAGGGGCCAATAAAAGGGTTTGACACCCGTAGGCTGGAGCGACTTCGAGCCCCCGGAAGAGAGGCAGTCCGCCGTGCCCCGCCGCAACCGGATCAACAGCGCCGCCGACCGCGAGAACGCCGAACCGGCCGCCGCCCCGCTCGGCGGATCGCTGCGCCGCACCGAGAACTACCAGGGTGACGACTGGGTGGTGCAGACGGTCGCCGGGACGTCGGGACGGTTCTACCGCTGCCCGGGCTGCGACCAGGAGATCCCGCCCGGGGTGGGCCACGTGGTGGCCTGGCCGATGCACGGCGCCGGGGTGGACGACCGGCGGCACTGGCACCGGGCGTGCTGGGGAGCGCGGGAGCGCCGGGCCTCCAACGTGCTGCGGGGCCGCGGCGCTCCGCGCCACTGAGTCCGCCGGGCCGTCACGCGTCCCGGTTCTTGAGCACCAGCGCACCGCCGATCAGCGCGGCCGCGGTCCAGGCCAGGCAGATCGTGAAGCCCGCCCACGGCCCGTACGGCTGGCCGTTCTGCTCGTACACCAGCAGCATCCGCGAGCCGGCGTAGTCGGGGAAGTAGTGGGCCAGGGTCTTGACCTTCGGCACCGCCGAGAGGATCGGCGAGAGCAGGAAGAAGAACGGCACCAGCACGCCCAGGGCGAGCGTCTGGTTGTGCAGCATGGCGGTGACGCCGGCCGAGAACAGGCAGAGCATCGTCAGGTAGAGCGCGGCGCCGAGCACCGCGCGCAGCACGTTCGGCTCGCCCAGGTCGGTGGAGTGCGGGCCGAGCAGCGCCTGGCCCACGAAGAAGGTGACGAAGGCGGTCACCAGCGAGACCGCCAGGGCCAGCCCGCCCAGCACCGTCGCCTTCCCGGCCAGCAGGGTGCCGCGCTGGGGGACGGCGGCCAGGGTGACCCGGATCATGCCGCTGCTGTACTCGTTGCCGATCGCCAGCACCCCGAAGACGATGATGGCCAGCTCGCCGAGCATGATGCCGGAGAAGGCCGTGCCGGTGGCGTCGAACGGGGTCTCCTCGTGGCGTCTGAACTCGGTGAAGTTGTTGTTGGTGAGCAGGGACAGCAGCGCGCCGATGCCGACGGTGACCACGAAGGCCAGCGCGAGGGTCCAGACGGTGGAGCGGACGCTGCGGATCTTCGTCCACTCGGAGCGCAGGATCGCCGGGAAGGACGTCATCTCAGTTCTCCTCCTGCTGCGCCGCCGCGGTCGGCGCCGCGCCGTCCGTCTGCCAGCCCGCGCCCCAGGTGCCGGGCGCGCCGGCGGCGTCCCGGCCGGGGCCGTCGCCCGCGTGGTACTCCACGGAGTCCGCCGTCATCTGCATGAACGCCTCCTCCAACGAGGCCTGCTGGGGGCTGAGTTCGTGCAGCACCACGCCGTGCGCGGAGACCAGTTCGCCGAGCCGGGCGATGTCGCCGTCGACCACCTCGTAGGAGCCGTCGGGGCCCGCTTCGTGCCGCAGTCCGGCTCCGGCCAGGACGTCGAGCAGGCGCTCGGGCTGCGGGGTGCGCAGCCGGACGGCGGAGCGGGAGTTGCGCCGGATGAACTCCGGCATCGGCAGGTCGGCGAGCAGCCGGCCCCTGCCGATGACCACCAGGTGGTCGGCGGTGACGGCCATCTCGCTCATCAGGTGGGAGGAGACGAAGACGGTCCGGCCCTCGCCGGCCAGGCGCTTCATCAGGTTGCGGATCCAGAGGATGCCCTCCGGGTCGAGGCCGTTGACCGGCTCGTCGAACATGACGATCTCCGGGTCGCCGAGCAGGGCGGAGGCGATGCCCAGGCGCTGGCCCATGCCGAGGGAGAAGCCGCGGGCGCGCTTGCGGGCGACCGGGGTGAGGCCGACCAGGGCGAGCACCTCGTCCACCCGGCTAGTCGGGATCCGGTTGCTCTGGGCGAGCCAGAGCAGGTGGTCGCGGGCGGTGCGGCCGGGGTGGACGGCCTTGGCCTCCAGCAGGGCGCCGATGTACTTGAGCGGCTCGCTGAGTTGCCCGTAGCGCTTGCCGTCGAGGGTGACCCGGCCGCTGGTGGGGCGGTCCAGGTCGAGGATCATGCGCATGGTGGTGGACTTGCCCGCGCCGTTGGGGCCGAGGAAGCCGGTGACCACTCCCTGCGGGACCGAGAAGCTGAGCCGGTCCACCGCGAGCGTCTTGCCGTAACGTTTCGTCAGGTCGTGCAACTCGATCATTGGCGCTCCCTTGCTCTCTGGCAGGCTAGGACAAAGCGGATATCGCGGCCCGCTGAGTGGGCCCGTCGGGCGTGCCGCAATACGGTGGCTGCATGAGTCAGCTCCCCTCCGCAGTGTCCGTCCGCGAGAGCGGTACCGGAACACCCCTCGTGCTGCTGCACGCCTTTCCGTTGAACGCCTCGATGTGGTCCGCCCAGCTGGACGCGCTGCCCGGACTGACCGGGGACGAGGCCCGGGTGCTCGCCCCCGACCAGCGGGGTTTCGGCGGGACCGAGCTGGGCGCCGACGAACCCTCGCTGGACCTCGTCGCCGACGACCTGGCGCTGCTGCTGGACGCGGCCGGGATCGACCGCGCGGTGGTCGGCGGGCTCTCCATGGGCGGCTACGTGGCGCTCGCCTTCGCCCGCCGCCACCCGGACCGGCTGTCCGGCCTGCTGCTGGCCAACACCCGCGCCACCGCGGACCGGGACGCCACCCGGGCCGACCGGGAGCGGATCGCCGCCGCCGTGACCGCCCGGGGCAGCGTCCAGCTGCTGCTGGACGAGCGGGTCGCGGCCGGGCAGCTCGGGCCCGACTCCCAGCACCTGGTGGAGCGGGTGCAGGCGATGGTGGCCGCCGCGCCGCCCGCCTCCGTCGCCTGGGCCCAGCGGGCCATGGCGGCCCGTCCTGACTCCCTGGAGGTGCTGGCCGGGCTCCGGGTGCCGGTGACGTTCCTCGCGGGCGCCCTGGACGCCCTGGTGGCGCCCGAGGAGGCCGAACTGATGCACCGGGCCCGCCCGGACGCCGAGCTGACCGTCGTCCCCGGCGTGGGCCACCTGAGCGCCCTGGAGTCCCCGGGCGCGTTCGACGCCGCCGCGCGCCGGCTGCTCGCCCGGGCGGCCGCCGGATGAGCCCGGACGAGGCGGGCTGGGACTTCTCCGCGCTGGAGGTCACCGGCCGGATGCCGGTGACCAACCGCGGCGAGGGGCTGGTGGAGCTGACCCTGGAGCCGCTGGGCGAGGACTACTGGTTGCGCCCCGGCGAGACCTTCATCGTCACCTCGTACGGCGACTACGGGTCCGGGCACCCCTTCGAGGTGCAGTACTGGCCCGACTCGGTGTCGGTCTGGTGCACCTCCTGGTACGGCACCGTGTCGGACGACGAGGGCAACCAGCTCAGCAGCGGGTACCAGCGGCCGGACGGGGCCTACCCCCGGTAAATGCCCCCGAGGTGGTGACAGCCGCACGCGCGACAGGCCCTCACCCGGGCGGGTGAGGGCCTGTCGTACGACCGCGTCGGCGGCTGTGCCGGCGGCTGCGTCAGCGCGACTGCTGGGCGGGCACGCCCATGGTGTCGTCGTTCGGCAGCGAGGCGGCGGCCACGGCCGCGCCGGTCAGCGTCGCCAGCATCTCGCGGACGTTGGTCAGCTGGGCGTTGATGCTGTCGCGACGGTTGGTCAGCGCCGCCAGCTCGCGCTCCGATTCGCTGCGGATGCGGTCCGCCTTGGCGTTGGCGTCCGCCACGATGTCCTCGGACTGGCGCTGGGCCGTCTCGACGGTCTGGCGGGCCCGGCGCTCGGCGTCGGTGCGCAGCTTCTCGGCCTCCAGGCGCAGCTGCTCGGCCCGGTGCTCGATCTCGGCCAGGCGCTTCTCGGCCTTGGCCTGACGGGCGGCCAGGTCGCGCTCGGACTGCTCGCGGCGCTTGGCCAGGTTCGTCTCGAACTCCAGCGCGGCCTGGGCGGCCTTGGTGCGGGTCTCCTCGAAGAGGGCGTCCGCCTCCTCACGCTTGTTCTGGGCGTCCTTGTTGGCCTCGGCGCGCAGCTGGGCGGAGTCGCTCTTCGCCTTGTCGACGATCCGCAGCCCCTCGTCCTCCGCCTTGGCCTTGCGGTCCTTGGCGTAGTTCTCGGCCTCGGTACGGACCTGCTGGGCGGCGGCCTCGGCCAGCTCGCGGTGCTGCTCGGAAGCACGGTGCGCCTCGTCGCGCAGGTCCTTGGCCTCCTCCTCGGCGAGCCGCAGGATCTTCTCGACCCGGGCGCCGAGACCGGCGTAGGAGGGCTCCTGCTCGGCGACCGCCGCCTGGGCGGTCTGGGTTTCGAGGTGGAGCTCCTCGATGCGCTTCTCCAGTGCACTGATCCGGGTCAAGGCACTGTCACGGTCGGCCACCAGCTTGGTGATCCGCTCGTCGACCTGGGCGCGCTCGTACCCACGGCGTACCAGGTCGAAGCCGTGAGGGGAGTGACTGTCGCTCATGGGACTCTGGGCTTCCTGTCGTCAAACCGCTGAGGTGGTTGAGGGAATCCTGACACGGTACCGGAGTGTCGACGGCGAAATGCCGTCGTCTCACGGACAATGACCGTCAATGTCCGCTCAATCGGGTGGTGCGTTCTTGGAACGATTGCCACCCGACCGGGGGGAGCCAACTCCGGCACCGGCCTTGGCGCCCCCGTCCTTCTTGGTGTTGCTTCCCCCGTTGACCTGGGCGACCGGTGTCGGTGCCTCGAACGCCTCCAGCGCCGAGAGCACGTCCTGGACCCTGGAGATCTCGGTGTTGATGTCCTTGCGGCGGCGCACCAGTTCGTCCAGCTCGCGCCGGCCCTCGCCGGTGACCCGCTCGGCCTCGGCCTTCGCCTCGGCGATCAGCCGCTCGGCCTCCGCCTTCGCCAGCTCGATCTGCTCGTCCGCGGTGCGGTCGGCGTCGCGCAGCCGCTTCTCCGCCTCGGCGGCCGCGCCGTCGAGGCGCTCCTCGGCCTCCGTCTCGGCCGCGCGCAGCTTCGCCTCGGACTTCTCGATCAGCGACTCGGCCCGGTCGGTGGAGTTGGCGAGCTTGGTCTCCGCCTCCTTGAGCAGGCCCTCGGCCTTGCGGACGGCGGACAGCCGGACCTTGCTGGCCTCCGCGGAGGCCTCCGAGGTGAGCTCGGACGCCCGGTCCTCGGCGGCCGCGACCAGGGCGGCGGCGCGGTCCTCGGCCTCGGCGACGGTGGCCACCGCCTGCTCCTCGGCCTCGGTCAGCTGCTCCTGGGCGGCCGTCACCAGCGCGTCCACCCGCTCGCCGGCCGACTTCATCGCCGCCGCGTTCTCCTTGCGGGCCCGCTCGTGCAGCGCCTCCACCTCGGCGTCGGTGCGCTCGCGCAGCTCCTCGGCGCGCTCGCGGATCGCGGTGGCGTCCCGGCGGGCCTCGGCGAGCAGCACGTCGGCGTCGGAGCGGCCCTTCTCGACCTCGGCCTGACCGGCCGCCTCGCCGGCCGCGACCAGCCGGTCGGCCTCCTTGCGGGCGGCCGCGACCATCGCGTCCGCCTGCTCCTCGGCGGCGGCCGTGGTGGCCAGCGCGGTGGTCTGGGCGTCCTCGCCGAGCGACTCGGCGTCGGCGAAGGCCTTCTCCAGCACGGACTTGGCGCGGTCCCGGGTGGCCTTGTCGAACTGCTCGGCGGCCTCCCGGGTCTGTGCGTCGTAGGCGTCGGCGCGGGCGTGGGTGGAGGCGTCGTACTCGTCGGCCAGGGTGCGGGTGGCGAGCGCGTACTCCTCGGCCTCGGCGCGCAGCCCGGCGGCCAGCTCCTCGGCGTCGGCGATCGCCCGCCGGCCCTGGGCGTCGGCCTCGGCGACCGTACGGACGGCCTGCGCCTCGGAGTCGGCGCGCAGCTGCTCGGCGGCCTCCTGGGCGGCCCGCAGTTCGGCGTCGGCCTCGGCGCGCAGCTGCTCGTCGTAGGCCTGGGCCTCGGCCCGCTGCCGGCCGAGCTCGGCCTCGGCGGCCTCGCGCTCGGCGGTGAGCTCCAGCTCGGTCCGCTCGCGCAGGGCGGCGGTCTCGGCCTCGGTCCGGGCGCGCAGCTCGGCCGTTTCGAGGTCGGCGAGCTCGCGCACCTCGGCGGCGTACCGGTCGGCGGCCTCTCGCTGCTCGGCGGTCTCCCGCTCGGCGAGCTCACGCACCTCGGCGGCGTACCGGTCGGCGGCCTCGCGCTGCTCGGCGGTCTCCCGCTCGGCGAGCTCACGCACCTCGGTGGCGTCCTGCTCGGCCCGCTCGCGGGTGTCCGCGGCGTCCTGCTCGGCGGTGGCCCGCAGCGCGGCGATCTGCTCGGCGGCGGCCTCGTGCAGGCCGGCCACCGACTGGCGGACCTCGGCGGCCTCGTCCTCGGCGGTGGAGACCAGCTCGGCGCCCTCGGCCCGGGCGGCGGCCACCACGTCCTGGCCGTCGGCGCGCGCCTGCTCCAGCTCGGCGGTGGCCTCGGCGCGGATGGCGTCGGCGGCGGCGCGGGCCTCGGACAGCTCCCGGCCGGCCTCGGCCCGGACCGTCTCGGCCTGCTCGTCGGCCAGCGCCAGTTCGGCGGCGGCCTTCTCGCGGGTGGCCTTGGCGTCCTGGGCGGCCTCGGCCCGGCGCTGCTCGGCGGCGGTGCCGGCCCGCTCCAGCAGCTCGTCGGCCTCGGCGCGGTGGTCGGCGGCGTACTGCTCGACCTCGGTGCGCAGTTCGGTGGCGTGCTGTTCGGCTTCGGTG